>NZ_JACARU010000079.1:0-9412 GCF_013386425.1 Cedecea sp. P7760
CGCCGGCGCCGGGGGTTGTGAGGGGGAATGGCGTATTTCCCCCTCACTCGTTCACCGTTTCTGAACGTGTAGGGAAAACCGTTCTACGAGTGAACGGAATTTTAGCCAGTCTTTCATAGAATATATTTGTCGCTTAGCGAAAGGCATTGGTGGGTGAAGAGGCGAAAACCTGGCTTGAGGCAGCCAGGTTTCAGTCGGGCAAACTTAATCTTCGAAGTACCAGTATCCCTGGTTAATCAGCCCCGTCAGTTGGCTGATGAATTCGGCATCTTCCACGGCTGAGCCCAGCTCGGCTTTTGTCAGCCGGGTATAGCGGCACATCGCCACGGCCGCAGCCTGATGCGTGACGTCCAGCGGCTCGCTGTTCACGAAGAAATGCTCGCCAACCTGCAGTACGCGAAGCCCGCTCAGGCGAAGCAGCTGTTCTCCGCCGGCCAGTGCGGCGGCCACTTCTTCCGGTTCGTAAGGCGGTTCGGCGGAGGCGATATCCAGCTCGTGGCGCGGCGTGGTCACAAAGCTGCCGAACCACTGGTTGAACGCTTCCGGCTGGCTAATCAACGCCGTCATCATGCTGCGCAGGCGTTCCAGCTCGTAGTTTTCTACTTTGCCTGGGTTTTCCCTGCAGGTGAGATCCGGGTCGCTATAGTGATCGCCGCCGAGGTCATTTTCCAGCACGTAATCGGCAAAGCTGCTGATTAAATCGCGGCTGTTTGGCCCCCGGAAGCCGACCGAATAGTTGAGCGCCGTTTCATGGGTAAAGCCGTCGTGCGGGAAGCCTGGCGGAATGTAGAGGATGTCGCCGGGGGCTAAATCTTCGTCGATAATCGGCGTAAACGGCTCAACGTGCAGCAGCGCCGGATGCGGACAAAACTGCTTGAGCGGCAGCCTGTCGCCGACGCGCCAGCGGCGGCTGCCCATGCCCTGAATGATAAACACGTCATAGTTATCAATGTGCGGGCCAACGCCACCGCCCGGCACGGAAAACGAAATCATCAGGTCGTCTAAGCGCCAGTCCGGCAGCACGCGGAAAGGGCGCACCAGCGCGGCGGCGGGTTCGTGCCAGTGGTTAACGGCCTGGGCCAGCAGCGACCAGCCGGTCTCGCCAAGATTATCAAAGTGCTCAAAAGGCCCATTACTGGCGTGCCATTTGCCCTCTTTAAAACTGACCAGCCTGCTGTCGACTTCGTTCTCCATCGCAAGGCCGGCAAGCTCGTCGGGCGTGATTGGGTCGACAAAACCCGGCAGCGCATTTTTAATCACCACTGGCTTTTTCTGCCAGTACGTTTCCATAAACTCTGGCCAGTTGATATTGAGTTGATAATCCACGGTTATTTACCCCTGTGCGGAAGAAGGCCGATTATAGAGAGCGAGGCCTTTCGGCGACCTTGTCATGGGTCAATCCCCGGCGATATTTCCGCTTTTTCTCTGGCCGTAAAATGCCCCGGCTATCGGTTTTTTCTGATTTTATTTTAAGTTTAAACGCCGCCGCAGGCCTTGCTGTGGCTGGTTTATTCAGGTTTTACACGCGGTTAGGAGAAATTTAGCCTGGAACCGGAACCGATTTCTCATCACCTACTAAGCGGAGATCTTGTTTGACTGTTAAGGGGTAACAGAATGGGACTGGGAATATCGGCTTTTATCAAGCCCGGACGCGCAATCCGCGATCGGGAAATTGCTCATCTACAGCAGGATCGCTCGCCGCCCTCGGCGATGAAACAGGGCAAGGCCCCGCCCACGCAAACCGCGTCCGGGTCATTACACACGCAGGCCGCTACGCCCGCGCCCGCCGGGTTGAAACAGGGAACCGAGACGGCGCAAACGTCGCAAAAAGGGATGTTTAGCCGCTTTATAGGGCGGCATCGCGGTCGGCAAGAAGTTACACCCACGGCGATTCCCGTCACTGAAAATGCTTCACGGGCCAGCAGCCCAAGCCTTTATAGCCAACCCAGCGCCAGCTCCGCGAGCGTTTATAGCCAGCCTGATATTTCCGACCTGAACGCGATCCCCAGCAATGAAGTGGGGACGCCAGGCAGCCAGTTTGCCGAGCTGGCGCCGGAGATTGAGCCGGAAAAAAACATGCTGCTGGAAACCCGGCTCTCGCTCGATAAAAAGGGGCGTCTGGAGATTGATACCCCGTCGACGTCCGCGCCGCTGCAGGCCTTGATGGAAAAAACCATCGGCCACGATCGCCTGCGTTACCAAAACCACCTCGCCAGCGATGACGGCCATCAGCATGTGTTGCTGGATAAAGAAGGGCGGCTGATGACGCTGCGCAGCCAGCCCGGCGCTTTTATTGCTATCAGCCACAGCCAGCAGAAGGTGGAATGGCAGGAAGTGCAGCAGCCCCACCGGGGATTTATGCGTCGCCAAAGCCTGGAGCCTGCAGGGCAGCATCTCTCCTGGCATGACCGCCAGACCGTCGATATTGGCGGCGAAAAAGTGCGCCTGCCGGAAACCGGCGTGCGTGACCGTCTGACGGACAGCGTGACCGACGGCGACGGCACGCGCTACCGGCTGCATGACAAAAAACTCTACAGCTTTGACAGCGCCGCCAACGCCTGGCAATCGCTCTCCGGCGAAGACGATAAGCTTTCTTCCCTGTCGCGCCAGAGCGACGGCATGCTGTGGCGAGTGAACGATGACAAACAGCTCGGCAGCGCCGTCGGCGAGACTATCAAGGTCAATTTCGAGAACAAAATCGATCACTACGCGATAGGTCCGAAGCGCGACGCTTTGGTGCTGATGAGTGACGATGAGAAGAAGCCGCAGGTTGCCTGGGTCGCCAATCTGGCGGCGGCCGACCCTCAGGCCAAAACGCTGGCGCTGCCTGAGAACATGACGCTGAAAAAAACGGCGCTGCATGGCCCGCTGCTGTTCGCGTTGGACAATAACGGTCGCCTGCATTGCGGCGATAAACCTAACGAGCAGAGCACGGCGTTAAGTTTTGGTGAAGCAAGGCATAAACCGCTGCTGGATAACATTACGCAATACGTCACCGCGACCGTCGGCGATGAGGCGCGAGTCGAAGATATGCTGGCCGATGAAACCGACCGCCTGCACCTGATCGTCAAGGATAAATACGACCAGAAACACGCCATTACCTTCCACTGGCACGGCGGTGACCTGAAGCCTCAAAGCAGCTGGAACCTCACCGACAGCATGGTGCTGGACTACCAGAAAGGCCTGCCGCAGGTCACGCCAGCCGCCCACGACGTGGTGGATCTCGGGCGGCTTGGCAAGCTGGCTCTGCACGACGGCAAGGTGCATTACTTCAATGAAACCACCGGGCTGTGGGCCGCCTCGGACGAAAAGGCCGATAAGCTTCAGTGCGGCCTGGACGGCCAGCCGTGGCTGATGAAAGACGGCGAGCTAAAGCGCCTCAAGGTGAACCTGAGCAGCAACAAAGTTGACCACGGCAGCAACGTTTTTGCCTTGCCGCAGGTGACCAAAAGCGTCAGCGCCGATCTGGCGACCGCCGGGCTGGACAAAGCCGGGAAGGCGCAGGCGTTTACGGTGATCGATAGCCGCCGCTATCTGGCGGTGAACGAAAAAGGGGATATCGGTTTCCACCACATCGACACCACGACCCGCCGTAATCAGAACGCTACCCAGACCTTGAGCCAGGCGGCACTTCGGGAGCAGATCGAGAAGCTGGTGCCCGGCAGCGCGGGGAAAGAAGAGGCGTCCAAAATCAGCGATCTTGCCCTCGGGGAAGACAAACAGCTTTGGCTGCTAAGCAAAGAAGGCGGGCTGTTCAGCCTGCCGGAAAAAAACTGGAACAGCGGCAAAGCCGACGAGCTGGCAAAGGCCGTTTTACCCGCCAACGAAGACGGTAGCCAGCCCGAACTCAGTGCGCTGCAAACCTCTGCCAAAGGGCAAGTTAGCGCGCTGGACAAGCAGGGCAATACGTTTCTCTTCAAGGCCGGAGCCTGGGAAAAAGGCGAGCCGGCCACCGCGCCGGTGGAAGAACTCAACGTGGCGCGCCAGAACTACGAGCGGCTGACCAAAGCGTCAAAAGACTGGCGTTTACCGGGCACCGGCATCACTTTCAAGCGCGAGGTTAACTTCCTCGGCCAGACCGGGCAGGACGGCAAACAGGTTCGCACCTCGTTCCGCACTCGCCTGAGCACCTTTGCTTTCCGCCCGTCGCTTGAGTGGCCGCGGCCGGTAAAAACCGCCGCCTACTCTATTCAGCATCGCTACGCCGGTCGTGAAGGGCTGAAAGACGTTTACCAACAGCAGGGAGACCTGACCCAGCGGCTGAAGGCGCTTGCGCAGCAGCCGGCAAGGATCGCCCCGCGCCCTGGCCTAAGCCAGAGGCTCGAGATCATGGGAGGTGAAGCGGGGCGCCAGTGGCAGCCGCAGGAAAAGGCGCTGCTGGAAGAGATGAGCAGTTTTGCGCGCCAGCTTTCCGACAGCAGCACCCATTATTGTGAGCAGATCGGCCAGCACTATGGCGTGCGCGATGAGCGTCGGCAGGAATCTACGCCTTCGCGCTTTGGCCTGAACCACAGCCACAGCGGCGCGCTGAACCCGTCGAGCAGCCGGCAGGATAACCTCACCGGGCAGCTTAACGAGCTGCTTCGGCGCTATCCCGCCGATAAAAGCAACCACGCAGGGGCGATTATTGCCGGGCTGGAGGCGCGGCAAATCACGCTTAACCACCAGAAGGAACAGGTCCCGATGGGGCGCCAGCGCGATATCCACGATGACATCGGGCTGGTGAAATCCAGGGTGATGCTGGACGTGCTGACGCTGAAATCTCTGCATGATTCTGTCGATGAGCTGCAGCAGGCGTCGCTGCTAAGCGAGCCAGAACGTTCGGCCAAAATGACGGAGATTGCCGCCAGCGTGGCCCGCCTGCGGGACAGCGACTGGGGCGGGAACGTGATTAAAACCGTCACCACCCAGGGCTTCGGCAACCATAAAGCACTCGAGGCCAACTACGACGCTATCAAGGCGATGACCAAAGCGTTCAGCAAGGAAAACCACGGCGTCAACATCAACACCAAAACCGTGATGCAGGCTGAAAGCCAGCGCGAAATGCAGGGCAAAATGGTGTCGACCGTGCTGTCGCTGGAAAGCGGCGAAAACCTCGCCTTTAGCCGCACCTATGGGGCTTCGGCGACCGCGACGGTGGCGCCGGGCACTCAGGTTGTGGCGGGCGTGGGCGGCAAAGTGGGGGCCGACCGAGGCTACACGATGAGCTTTTCCCGTGGTGATACGGGGATCAACGTCAGCTTCGGGCGAACAGGTGCCGTGTCGGCCACCGGTATCGTCGGCGTCGGCTACAACGTGCTGACCGACTACAACAAAACCCATAAAACGTACCTCGACGGCGACCACAAGCATCCGCTGTCGCAGGGCGTGCGTCTTGGCGGCGGCGTCACGCTGGGCGGACAGCTTCAGTCCCAGCACGGCGTCTCGTTTGAACTGGCGGAGCACGAGATCCCCGGCTTTATCGAGCAGCTGAGCAGCGGCACGCTGGATCCGCTGGAGTTCTTGAACCGTGGCGCAAACCATAGCGTGAAAAGCGGGGCGACCCAGAGCTTCAGCGTGGACATTAACGCCGCGGCGCTGGCGAGCGTGGGCTTCCCGTTTACCGACAGCCACGAGAAAGACTTCCCCACCAGCGCACGTCTGGGCGGCGGCGTGTATGCCAACACCAACCTGCTGGCAGGCAGTCGCGAGCGCACGGAGTCCCGCAATGCTGAAGGGCAGGGCGTCAGCCACAGCGACCATCGTTTAAGGGCGTTTAACCAGATGAACGCCGGGGCCAACATTGCGATTCCGGTCAGCACCACGATTCAGCCGAAGCACAAAGATCCCTTCTCGGTCGGCGTTGGCGTCGGGGCCAGCGTGCAGCTGTCGATCAACAACCGGACGACGCACAGCCTCACCGTTGACTTAAAAAATGCCCAGCCGGTGGAGGGGGTTCACCTGGAAAAGCTGATGACCACGCTGGGCAAACAGTTTACCGACAGCGCCTCCACACAGCTGCTGGCCAGGCTGAAAGATGAGCCAAAAGAAGGCGAGCTGCCGGTTTCCGTTGCCGATAAGCTGAGCCAGCTGGACGCCCATTTCACCCGCTGGTATCCGCCGGTTGATAACGCAAAGGCGCGCCGTCCGCTGCTGGATACGCTGGCGCAGCTAACCAAACGCCAGCAGCAGGCTGACTCCCTTTCCGTGCAGACGACCCAGCCGGAGCCGGGCAATGCCGAGGTTGATGCGCTGATTGACGGGCTGCGCGGCGAATTCACCGATCTTGCCAGCCGCAAATTGCTGAGCGAGCTCACCCCTGCGCAAGATGCTCCGCGTCTGCCAATGTCGGCGGCTGAACGGCTGGGCAAGCTGGAAAGCCACTTTGCGCGCTTTATTCCGCCGTCGCGACATCACGAGCTGACGGGCAACGGCCCGCAGGCAGCGCTGCAGTCGCTGCAGCAGACCGTGCGTCAGCAAAATGCCATGCTGAATCAGCAACAGCTGGTGAATAAGGCGGAGTACCAGTCCACCTACAAGAACCTTTCGCGAATCGACAGCAACGGCCTGTTCCACTTTGTGCGCCACTTTATGGAAGGGGAATTTTCGCCGAGCAACGCCGACCGTATTACCCAGATGATGGGCGAAGACTATCGGCTGAAAGCGCTGCTGCGCGGGCTGCAGGATAACAGCAGCTCGCAGGCGGTGGTCTCCCTCGAACTGAAAACCAAACCGCGTGAAAAACTGGCTGACCAGTGGGCAAACCACTCGGTCACTCAGGACTCGATCGTTGACCTGCTAAAAGACCGCGACAAGCTGCGCCTGAAATCCATCGCCTTTACCAAGACGCAGAGTAAATCCGACGGGTTCTCAACGCCGTCCTTTTTACTCGGCGGCTCTAACGGCGTGTCGCTGTCGATGAATGAAAACCTGGGCACGATCAACTTCAGCTACGGGGACGACGACAGCGCGCCGCTCAGCTACACGGTAGACGGCGGCGTGGCTCAGGCAGAAAAAGAGGTGAAGTCGGCGCTGAAAGACGCCGCCGATGCCGGCTTTATGGTGAAAGGAGGATAAGGGAATGACGATGCAACAACAGCTTCAACAGTGGCTTGATGCCTGGGGACGACAGCAGAAGATCTCGCTGCGCCTGGAGGAGGGCATCTGCCAGCTGACGAATGCCCAACAGCAAGAGGCCGCGGTGATTGAACTGCCGCCGGAGAGCAGCGCGGTGGTGCTGCATTGCCGGGTCGGACAGCTAACCGGGCAGGACGCTGCGCTGCTGCCGAACCTGCTGGCGATGAACTTTGAAATGAACGCGATGCGCGGCTGCTGGCTGGCGCTTGACGGGGAAAATGCGATTCGTCTGTGCACCCAGTGCGAGATGTCTGCCCTGGACGCGGAGCAGTTTGCGCGCTGGTTAAGCGCCTTCATCGGCCAGAGCGGCGAGGTCAGAGAGTTTCTGACCGAACTGCCGTCTCTACTGGAGGCTGCCGCTGCGCGTTAATATTTGTGGCAAGGAAAAAGCCGGGAAATTTCCCGGCTTTATTATTGATGGAGCGTTTCGTTGCTGGCAAACAGCTCCTCTTCACGCCGAACAGGCTGCTGCTTTTGCAGCACCTTATAAATCCGCTGAACGTCATCGGCATAGCGGCTTCGAAGCTGTTGGCGCTTTTCCGACGGGCCGGTGTTGTACATGCCGACGGTATTCCACGAGCGGCCGTACTGGCGGAACAGCCCGTGCAAAACCCACGCGCCGGTGGCGATGCAGGTGCACGGGTCGTGCAGCAGGTTTTCACGCGTAACGCCCAACTGCTTAAGTCGCCCAAAATGCACGCTGTTCACCTGCATCATGCACACGTCTTCGGTGTGGTTCGAGTTGGCGGCGTTCACCGAAGAAAGGGTAAATTTCGACTCTTTCCAGGCGATGGCCTCCAGCAAGGCGGGGGAAATCCCGAAGGCGTGCCCGACGCGGGTAAAACACTCGGCCTGCGCCACGGCAGGAAGGCTAAGCAGCAAAAGGCCCAATCGCCACGATGTAGTCTGCATAGATGCGTCTCTTTTGATTTTCACTGGCAATGTGTGGCGAAATGCGCGCCCAGGTTCCCATTTTTTGCCACATAAGGAACTCTTTAACTCCGCTTCTCACTCAGTTGAACATGCCGGACGCGGGCAAAACCGGGCGTCATTGCAAGGTTAGGCGGCGGCCGGTGATTGCTACTGGGTATCACTTAGGGGAGTGTGTTGTATGCAGATATCATCAGGACCGGGCGGGTTCTCACCTCTTTTGCCGGAAAACCATTTTCCAGGCCTGGACGGGGCGTCACCTGACTCACAAAACGGCGGGAGCAACATTACCGCCAAACTGCTGCTGAATAACGGCGGGAACACGCTGGCTATTCCGCTGGCGCTGAACTTTGCCAACGCGGGCGCGGCCGATAAGCCGTCGGCGATCAACTTTGGCGCTTCGCCAACGGGCAATAACAGCCCGGCCAGCAGCCCGGCTAACGCTTCGCAAAGCAACGGCAGCGGTTCCGCCGACGGCATGATGCAGGAGCTTCAGCAGATGCTGCAGCAGTTCCTGAAAGAGTTGATGCAGCTCTTCCATATGAATAGCGGGCAAAATAAGGGCGACGACGACTCCTCTTCACCGACGAGCGGTATTGGTTCCGGCTCAGGCTCAGGTTCTGGCATGGGCAGCAGCGGTAGCGATGGAGCCGGAGATGCCGGCCGCCCGCTGAACAACCTCGCAGCAGCACCTTCTGGCGGGCCATCTGGTGCGTCCGGGCCGTCTGCGGATAGCCTGCCTCCGGGTGATACCAGCCTGAAAACCAGCGATCCTACGCTGCAAAAAATCGTCTCCCAGTTTGGCGGAGAATATGAAAAAGCCTCCGCTGAAACCGGCGTCCCGGCCAAGCTGCTGGCCGCGCTGACCATGCAGGAGTCGGGCGGGGATGTGAACGCGAAGTCGACCAACCCTGGCAACGGGCTAACCGACAGCGGCATGAACCAGATCAACCCGGACACCTACCGTGCGATGCAGAGCAAATATCCGGATAAGCTGGGCAGTGACATGAACTCGCCGGCCAACCAGATCATGTGTTCGGCGCTGATGCTTAAAGAAGGCAAAGAGAAATTTGGCAGCTATGATGCCGCCCTGCGCGCCTATAACTCCGGCGACGATCAGGTGAATCTGCACAACCTGTCCAGCGTCTCGTTGGGCGATCCGAATTACGTGAATGAAGTGAACAGCCACATGGCGAAATTCGCCTGATAGCGGGCGTTTATTTTTGCTCTCTTCTTTACAAAAATGCCTAATTTAGCGGCCGTTTCTTCGATAAGAGGCGGTTGCTTTTTTTAGTTACAAAGCAGTTTATTTCTTTGACAGGCCAAATTGGCGTGATTAATGGCAGCAAATACGACCAGGAATGTT
>NZ_JACARU010000008.1:0-140151 GCF_013386425.1 Cedecea sp. P7760
TTCTTATTTTTACCCTCACCATAACCCTCTCCCTGAAAGGGAGAGGGAATAAACAATGTTCCACGTTGGCTGTTTTCCCCCTCTCCCTCTGGGAGAGGGGCGGGGTGAGGGGAAAATCTAGCGCAGCCGCTCCGGGTGCGTATAAACCGTGGCACGGCCTGGCCGGTTAAAGCCCACCAGCGTCAGATTCGTACGCTGTGCAACTTCCACTGCCAACGAAGTTGCAGCAGATACCGCAAACAGGATTTCAATGCCGCACATCGCGGCCTTCTGCACCATCTCATAGCTCGCACGGCTCGACACCAGCGCGGCGCCGTTATGCCACGGGTTACGGCTGCGAACGCCGAGCATTTTATCCAGCGCCACATGGCGGCCAATATCTTCGCGCCCATCCAGAATCTGGCCATTAACATCAAGCCATAACGCCGCATGAGTGCAGCCCGTTAGCTCGCCGACGGGCTGGTAGTCACGCATTTTTTTCAGCGGCTCGTCCAGGTTTTCCAGGGCAAACGTCTGGGTAAACGGCAGCGGCGGCACGGGGCGGCCAATGTCATTCAACTGCTCAACGCCGCAGACGCCGCAGCCGGTTCGTCCGGCCAGCGCCCGGCGACGCTCTTTCAGGCCCGCAAAGCGGCGGCTGGACAGCTCGACCTGCACTTCAATGCCGTTACAAGTTGGCAACACATCCATCCCGTAAATATCCGCCGGACTTTCAATAATGCCTTCGGACAGGGAAAACCCGAGCGCAAACGCTTCAAGGTCTTTGGGCGAAGCCATCATCACGACGTGGGAAATGCCGTTGTAGACCAGCGCGACGGGCACTTCCTCCGCCAGCCAGTCGGTTTCGGCTACGGTGAGATTGCCCCGGTGCCAGAGCTCGATCGTGCGCGCGCCGGTAACCTGTTCCATCATATTTTTTTCAGAGTGGTGAAATTTGTTCACTTTGTTTTAACCAATCGAGAACACCCTCAGTACCATTGTGGTATTCTAGAAATACCCCTTCCGGATGAAGGGAAGTAAGCCATCAAAATCTATAGTGGTTCTAATTGTGAACCTTTGCGGGTCACCCCGCAAAATAAATCCTAAGCAATGTGAAATGTCGAAATGTAAGGAGCGATCCATGCAGGTCAGCAGAAGGCAGTTCTTTAAGATCTGTGCTGGCGGTATGGCAGGCACCACGGCAGCGGCACTGGGTTTTGCCCCCGGCGCTGCGCTCGCGGAAACCCGGCAGTACAAGCTGCTACGCACCCGTGAAACCCGTAACACCTGCACATACTGCTCCGTCGGCTGTGGGCTATTGATGTATAGCCTCGGCGATGGCGCAAAAAACGCAAAAGCCTCAATTTTCCATATCGAAGGTGACCCGGACCACCCGGTAAACCGCGGCGCGCTCTGCCCGAAAGGGGCCGGTCTGGTGGACTTTATCCATTCCGAAAGCCGCCTGAAAACGCCTTCTTATCGCGCACCAGGCTCCGATAAATGGCAGCAAATCAGTTGGGACGATGCCTTTGATCGCATCGCGAAGCTGATGAAAGAAGACCGCGACGCCAACTTCATCGAAAAGAACGAACAGGGCACCACGGTCAACCGCTGGCTCTCCACGGGGATGCTGTGCGCCTCCGCGTCGAGCAACGAAACCGGTTATTTAACCCAGAAATTTACCCGCGCCCTCGGCATGCTTGCCGTGGATAACCAGGCGCGTGTCTGACACGGACCAACGGTAGCAAGTCTTGCTCCAACATTTGGTCGCGGTGCGATGACCAACCACTGGGTTGATATCAAAAACGCCAACCTCATCGTGGTGATGGGTGGGAACGCGGCAGAAGCGCATCCGGTGGGATTCCGCTGGGCGATGGAAGCCAAAATTCACAACGGCGCGAAGCTGATTGTGATCGATCCTCGCTTTACTCGAACCGCTTCGGTGGCGGATTTCTACACGCCTATCCGTTCCGGGACCGACATTGCTTTCCTGTCGGGCGTTCTGCTGTACCTGATAAACAACAACAAATTCAACCGCGAGTACGTCGAGTCTTACACCAACGCCAACCTGATTGTGCGTGAGGACTTCGGCTTCGACGACGGCCTGTTCACCGGCTACGACGCGGCGAACCGCAAGTACGACAAAACCACCTGGAACTATGAGCTGGATGAAGAAGGCTTCGCCAAACGCGACCTGACGCTTCAGCACCCGCGCTGCGTGTGGAACCTGCTGAAAGAGCACATTTCCCGCTACACGCCGGACGTGGTGACCAGCATCTGCGGCACACCGAAAGAAGATTTCCTGAAGGTCTGCGAATACATCGCCGAAACCAGCGTGGCGGACAAAACCGCCTCGTTCCTGTACGCCCTGGGCTGGACACAGCACTCCGTCGGCGCGCAGAACATTCGCACCATGGCGATGATCCAGCTGCTGCTCGGCAACATGGGGATGGCAGGCGGCGGCGTCAACGCCCTGCGCGGCCACTCCAACATTCAGGGTCTGACCGACCTTGGCCTGCTTTCCACCAGCCTGCCAGGTTACATGAACCTGCCAAGCGAAAAACAGGTGGATATCGACAGTTATCTGGCGGCCAACACGCCTAAACCGCTGCTGAAAGGCCAGGTGAACTACTGGGGCAACTACCCGAAATTCTTCGTCTCGATGATGAAAGCCTTCTTTGGCGACAAAGCGACGAAGGAAAACGGCTGGGGCTACGACTGGCTGCCGAAGTGGGACAAAGGCTACGACGTGCTGCAGTACTTCGAGATGATGAGCCAGGGCAAGGTCAACGGCTATCTGTGCCAGGGCTTTAACCCGGTGGCCTCGTTCCCTAACAAGAACAAGGTCGTGGCCTCGCTCTCGAAGCTGAAGTTCCTGGTCACTATCGACCCGCTGAACACCGAAACGTCCAACTTCTGGCAGAACCACGGCGAGATGAACGACGTTGATCCGTCGAAAATCCAGACCGAGGTGTTCCGCCTGCCGTCCACCTGCTTCGCGGAAGAGAATGGCTCCATCGTGAACTCCGGACGCTGGCTGCAGTGGCACTGGAAAGGGGCGGATGCGCCAGGGGAAGCGCTGAACGACGGCGAAATCCTCTCCGGCATCTTCACCCGCCTGCGCCACATGTACGAGCGCGACGGCGGTAAGGTGCCTGAGCAGGTGCTGAACATGACCTGGAAGTACCTGACGCCGGACAACCCGGCGCCGGAAGAAGTGGCCATGGAAAGCAACGGCAAGGCGCTCGAAGACCTGATCGACCCGGCCACCGGCGCGGTGCTGGTGAAAAAAGGGCAGCAGCTTAGCTCCTTTGCTCAGCTGCGCGACGACGGTACAACGTCCAGCGGCTGCTGGATATTCGCCGGGAGCTGGACGCCGGACGGCAACCAGATGGCTCGCCGCGACAACGCCGACCCGTCCGGCCTGGGCAACACGCTCGGCTGGGCATGGGCGTGGCCGCTTAACCGCCGCATTCTGTATAACCGTGCCTCCGCCGATCCATCGGGTAAACCGTGGGATGAAAAACGCCGCCTGATCTCCTGGGATGGTGCGAAATGGGGCGGCATCGACGTGCCGGACTACAGCACCGCCGCGCCGGACAGCGGGGTCGGGCCGTTTATCATGCAGCCGGAAGGCCTGGGTCGCCTGTTTGCCCTCGACAAGATGGCAGAGGGGCCGTTCCCGGAACACTACGAGCCGTTTGAAACGCCGCTGGGCACCAACCCGCTGCACCCGAACGTGGTCTCCAACCCGGCAGCACGCGTGTTTAAAGACGACCTGGAAGCGATGGGCAAGCATGACAAGTTCCCATATGTCGGCACCACCTATCGTCTGACGGAGCATTTCCACTACTGGACCAAGCACGCGCTGCTGAACGCCATCGCGCAGCCGGAGCAGTTTGTCGAGATTGGCGAGAAGCTGGCCAACAAACTCGGCATCGCCCACGGCGACACGGTGAAGGTCTCCTCCAACCGCGGCTACATCAAGGCCAAAGCGGTGGTGACCAAGCGTATCCGCACGCTGGACGTTCACGGTCAGAAGGTGGACACCATCGGGATCCCGATTCACTGGGGTTACGAAGGCGTGGCGAAAAAAGGCTTTATTGCCAACACCCTGACGCCGTTTGTCGGGGATGCCAACACGCAAACGCCGGAGTTCAAGGCGTTCCTGGTCAACGTGGAAAAGGTGTAACGGAGACGAATTATGGCTTATCAATCTCAGGACATTATCCGTCGTTCCGCTACTAACGGCTTCACGCCCGCGCCTCAGGCGCGGGATCACCAGCAAGAGGTCGCCAAGCTTATCGACGTCACCACCTGCATCGGCTGTAAGGCCTGCCAGGTGGCGTGCTCAGAGTGGAACGACATCCGCGATGAAGTGGGGCACAACGTCGGGGTGTACGACAACCCGGCGGACCTGACCGCCAAATCATGGACGGTGATGCGCTTCTCGGAAGTGGAGCAGAACGACAAACTGGAATGGCTGATCCGCAAAGATGGCTGTATGCACTGTGCGGACCCGGGCTGCCTGAAGGCGTGCCCGTCGGAAGGGGCTATTATTCAGTATGCCAACGGCATCGTCGACTTCCAGTCTGAGCAGTGCATCGGCTGCGGCTACTGCATCGCCGGCTGCCCGTTCGACGTGCCGCGCCTGAACCCGGAAGACAACCGCGTCTACAAATGCACCCTGTGCGTAGACCGCGTCACCGTGGGCCAGGAGCCGGCATGCGTGAAGACCTGCCCGACCGGGGCGATTCATTTCGGCTCGAAAGAGGACATGAAAACCCTCGCCGGTGAGCGCGTGACGGAGCTGAAAACCCGTGGTTACGACAACGCAGGTTTGTACGATCCGGCCGGCGTTGGCGGGACGCACGTCATGTACGTGCTGCATCATGCGGACAAGCCGACGCTGTATCACGGCCTGCCGGAGAACCCGTCCATCAGCCCAACCGTGAAGTTCTGGAAAGGCGTCTGGAAACCGCTGGCCGCGATCGGCTTTGCGGCCACCTTCGCCGCCAGCGTCTTCCACTACGTTGGGGTCGGCCCGAACCGTGCCGATGAAGAGGACGATAATCTGCACCATGACGACGACGAGGTGCGTAAATGAAAAAGCAACCGACCATTCAGCGCTACAGCGCGCCTGAGCGCATCAACCACTGGATCACCGCCTTCTGCTTCGTGCTGGCGGCGGTGAGCGGACTGGGCTTTTTCTTCCCGTCCTTCAACTGGCTGATGGGCATTCTCGGCACGCCGCAGCTGGCGCGCATCCTCCACCCGTTCGTTGGGGTGGTGATGTTCGCCTCCTTCATAATCATGTTTTTCCGTTACTGGCACCACAACCTAATCAATCGGGATGATATCTTTTGGGCGAAGAATATTCGTAAGATCGTCGTCAACGAGGAAGTGGGAGACACCGGGCGCTATAACTTCGGCCAGAAATGCGTGTTCTGGGCGGCGATTATTTTCCTGGTGCTGTTGCTGGCGAGCGGCGTGATTATCTGGCGTCCTTACTTTGCGCCAGTCTTCCCTATTCCGGTTATTCGATTTGCGTTAATGCTGCATTCATTTGCCGCGGTAGCGTTAATTGTGGTTATTATGGTGCATATTTACGCCGCCCTTTGGGTAAAAGGCACCATCACCGCGATGGTGGAGGGCTGGGTTACCACGACGTGGGCGAAGAAACATCACCCGAAATGGTACCGCGAAGTCCGCCAGAAACAGGAAAAGTCATCTGAATGAGTATTCGCATAATCCCGCAAGATCAGCTGGAGAAGAGCGAGAAACGCACGGCGGAAGTGATTCCGCCGTTATTATTCCCCAGGCTCAAAAATCTCTACAACCGCCGCGCTGAACGCCTGCGCGAGCTGGCTGCCAGCAACCCGCTGGGCGACTATCTGCGCTTTGCCGCGCTGATCGCCCACGCCCAGGAAGTGGTGCTATACGACCACCCGCTGGAGATGGATTTAACCGCCCTGATTGCCGAAGCCGCCAAAACCGGCAAACCGCCGTTGGACATTCACGTCCTGCCACGCGACCCGCACTGGCAGCGCCTGCTGCAGTCGCTGATTGCCGAGCTGAAGCCAGAAATGGACGGCCCGGCGTTAGCGGTGATTGAAAATCTTGAAAAAGCTTCTTCACAGGAGCTGGAAGAGATGGCCACCGCGCTGTTCAACGCTGATTTTTCGCTCGTCAGCAGCGACAAAGCGCCGTTTATCTGGGCCGCGCTGTCGCTCTACTGGGCGCAAATGGCGACGCTTATCCCAGGCAAAGCCAAAGCAGAGTACGGCGAACAGCGCCAGTTCTGCCCGGTTTGCGGCTCGATCCCAGTCGCCAGCATGGTGCACATCGGCACCACCAACGGCCTGCGTTATCTGCACTGCAACCTGTGCGAAACCGAGTGGCATGTGGTGCGCGTGAAGTGCAGCAACTGCGAGCAGACCCGCGACTTAAACTACTGGTCGCTGGACAGCGAACAGGCGGCGATTAAAGCCGAAAGCTGCGGCGACTGCGGCACCTACCTGAAAATTCTCTATCAGGAAAAGGACCCGAAAGTGGAAGCCGTCGCCGACGACCTGGCCTCGCTGGTGCTTGACGCCCGTATGGAGCAGGAAGGCTTCGCCCGCAGCAGCATCAACCCGTTCTTATTCCCTGGCGAAGGGGAATAAAACGACCAACGGCATTCAAATTTGAATGCCGTTTTCTTTTAGTACCCCTTCGTATCAGGCAGCAGTCTGATCAAACTCCAGCCTTTCGCCATCTGGCCCGCGAATCAGTAAAAAACTCACCTTATTCATTGGCGACGATTCCGTTACCGGCCCTTCATCCAGCGTATAATCCAGCGTTTCCAGGCGTGCGGCCACGGCCTGAAGGTCACTCACCTCAAGCGCAATATGGTCAATACCGCAGCGTGGCACATCGAAGCCCTCGCTCTGTGGCAGCTGGTACAGCTCAAGTAACACGCCGCCAAGTTCAATAAAGGCCACTTCAATTTCGCCCATCGAGGCAGTTTTGCTGTAGCGACTTTTCACCTCAAAACCCAGCGGCAGATAGAAGGCCAACGAACGCTCAAGATTGCTTACCTGATAGCCGATATGGGCCAAATGTTTCACCAGTTCGCGCATGTTATACCCCCTTCCTTACGCACCAGAAGCCGTAGAAACCCACATACACAAAGCACAGCAGCGGCACCAGGAAGGCAATCTGCATGTTACCGTGGTTAATGTCCGAGATGACGCCCATCACCAGCGGGATCACCGCCCCACCGATAATCGACATCACCACAATTGAGCCCGCGGTCTGGGTGTCTTTCCCCATGCCTTTGATCACCAGGCCAAAGTTAGTTGGCCAGCACGGCGCCATGCAGAAGCTCACCAGAATCAGCGCATAAACGGCCAGCATGCTGTGGCTGGCCACGGCAATCAGCAGCAACAGCGTGGCGACAGAGGCAAACACGCCGAGCAGCAGCGCAGGGTTCAAACGGTTCATCAGCCAGGTCGCAACGCCTTTACCCACCGCGTAAATTACCAGCGAGGCCAGTAACCAGTAGGTTGCCGAGTGTTCGCTGGTGCCGTGCTGAACCAGCTGTACGAAACGAATGGTAAAGCTCCACACCCCAACCTGCGCCCCCACATAAAGGAACTGTGACAGCACGCCGAGGCGGAAACGAGGGATCGCGAATAAACGGCGCAGCGTGCTGCCCATCCCCTCGGAAGAAACCTGCTGCTTTGGCGCGTCACCTTTGCAGGAAGGGAACTTCACGAAGACAAAGATCAGCGCCAGCACCACCAGCACAGAACCGATAATCAGGTATGGCCCGACGACCTGACCCACCATCTGGTGACGTGCCGCATCTGCCGCAGCGGCAGGCATCTTCAGCAGTTCTTCATGGCTCGGATCATCTTTGCCAAACACCATGATCTGGCCGATTAACACCCCCGAAATGACCCCCAGCGAGTTAAAAATCTGCGAGAAGTTAATGCGCTGGGTGGACGTTTTAATCGGCCCCAGCAGGCTCGAGTAAGTGTTAGCCGACGTTTCCAGGAAAGAGAGGCCGCAGGCGATGACGCCCAGACAGGCAAGGAACGCGCCGTAGGTCATGACCTCTGCGGCAGGGATAAACAGGAAGCAGCCCAGCGCGTAAAGGCAAAGCCCGGTAATAATCGCGGCTTTGTAGGAGTAGCGTTTTATCAGCGCGGCGGCCGGGAGCGCCACGAAGAAATAGCCAAGGAAGAAGATAGATTGCACCAGCGCAGTTTGGGTATCCGACAGATCGAACCCCTTTTTAAACTGGGCAATCAGGATATCGTTCAGGTTTCCGGCCATCCCCCACAGCGCAAACAGGCAGCAAACCAGCAAAAACTGCAGCCAGGGCGTATGGGCGAGATAGGCGCTGGTGTCCAGCTTTTCAGTGTGAACGTTGTCGCTCACTTTATCGTTAATCAGAGTACTCATGTGAAGTCCCCGTAATCGGTTATTTTATCGGTAAGGTTTTTACGCTACCTCATGGTGCGGGGTAGCCAGGGCAAGACGTTCCAGCGCTTCCTGATACTCTGGTAAAGCAGAAGCGCCGTGTTTCTCAACGCTGACCGCGGCATAGGCAGCCGCGAATCTGGCGGCCTGAGGGAGAGACTCTCCGCAGGCCAGACGTGCGCAAAGCGCGCCGTTGAAGGCATCCCCGGCGCCGGTGGTATCGCGGGGGTGGGATGGGAAGCAAGGGATCACGTTTTGTTGTCCCCCCTCACTTAGCAGGGCACCGACGGCACCCAGAGTGATAATGACTCTTGCCACGCCTTTGGCATGGAGTGCATCGGCGGCAAGCTTCGCGCTGTCGGCATCGGTGACCCGGCAGCCCGTTAACAGCCAGGCTTCGGTGGCGTTTGGCGTGAGCAGATCCACACTCGCCAGCAGCGCATCGTCTACGGGCTGATAAGGCGCGGGGTTCAGCACCACAAATGCGCCATGCTCGCGGCCTGCGTTAATCACCTGCTGAATCGCTGAAAGGTTATTCTCCAGCTGCACCAGCACCACATCGGCGCAGCTAATCGCCGGAATACACTGGGCAATTTCTTCGTCGGTTACGGTCATATTCGCGCCGGGATCGACGGCAATCATGTTTTCCGCTTCGTTGCCGGCGACATAGATCAAGGCGTTGCCGGTGGGCACTTCATCGGTGGTCAGCAGCGTGATGGCGTTAAAGCCGACGGTTTTCAGGTGACGGCGGGCGAACTGGCCGAAAGTGTCCTCCCCAATTTTGCCGATGTAATGCACGTTAGCCCCCGCCTTCAGCGCCGCCGTGGCTTGGTTGGCTCCCTTCCCGCCGGCGCTGGTCATGCTGCCGGTAGCAACCAGCGATTCTCCAGGTACAGGAAAACGATCCACCCTGGCGACCATGTCGAAATTGAACGAGCCAAATACACAAACTTTTCCTGTCATGACGTTTCTCCTCAGGCGTGTGCCGGGCTGAGTGCAGCTTCAATATCGCGGGTCATGTTCTGCCAGGCCTGCTCCAGCGCCACATCCGGGCGGAACAGGCCGCTGCTGCCCAGGATCAGTACCTGAGCCCCGGCGGTCAGCAGTTGGCGGTAGGTATTGCGGTTGCAGGAGCCGTCCACCTCAATAAGAAAATCAAGCTGGCGCTGCTGTTTAAGGCGATGCAGCTGAGCAATTTTCTCCACCATCTCGGGGATAAACGGCTGCCCTGCGTAGCCAGGGTCGACGGTCATCACGGTGACTTTGTCGAGCAAGTGGAGGTAATGGTTTAGCGCCTCAACGGGCGTGGCCGGGTTGAGCACGACCCCCACCTTTTTTCCGGCATCGCGGAGGGTATGAATGATTCGAAACGCTTCACGGCTGATGACTTCGGCATGCACGGAGAACGAGTCCGCCCCGGCTGCGATCAGCGGCCCAATAAAATCGGCCGGGTTTTCTACCATCAAATGGACGTCGACAGGCAACGTCGTGTAGGGGCGAATTTGGGCGACGAAGGCGGCGGAAAGCGCCAGGTTTTTAACATAGTGCCCGTCCATCACGTCCACATGCAGCATGTCAGCCTTTTGGTTCAGAACCTGCAGCTGCTCGGCCGTTTTCATAATGTCCATGCACATCAGTGACGGGGAAATGTAATACTTCATAGCGCTTCTCCTGGAAAAGAGTCGGATTTCAGGCAAAGTCAGGCCCCACCGAACGGGCGGTGTGAATGACAGTGCGGTTTTTATCCGTCACGACATGACGGGCACTCAGGCGATCTGCACCCCGACGTTATGCCAGGTCATCTCCTTTTCGAGCAGCGGATCGTTAAAGGACTCGGTAATCAGCCAGTCCAGATCCCCCAGTCCTCCGACACGGGCCACGCCTAAACGTCCGAGCTTGCTGCCGTCCATCAGCGCGACCACCTTGCGAGCCTGAATAATCATCTGCTTGAGCAGCGCTGCGTGCGCCTCGCTGCCGGCATACAGACCGCTGTCTCGCTCCAGCCCCTGGCACGAGAAAAACAGCGTCTCGATCGGATGCTCGAGCAGCATTCTGGCAGTTGTTTCGCCGAAAAAAGCCTCTTCGCTCGCCGACAGGTCCCCGCCCAGCCCCACCACGCGCAGAGAGCGGCGGCTCATTAACGTCTGCACAATGCTCACTGACGGGGTAATGACGGTCAGCGCCATCTCCGGCAGCTGACGCGCAAGGAACCAACTGCTGCTGCTACCGTCGAGCAAAACGGTGTCTCCCGGCTGCAGCAGGCGCAGCGCCTTACGGGCAATGCGCATCTTGGCTTCGCTGTTCAGCAGCGTTCGCTGACGGAAGCTGCCCTGCGCATCCTGAACCGGCACGCCCTGCGGGGCCAGAATGCTTATCGGCAGAGCATTCTCGGCTACCAGCGCGCCGCCATGACTGCGGCTGAGCATCCCTCTGCGCTGCAGTTCGCTGAGGTCACGGCGCACCGTTTCACGGGAAACGCCGGATGCGGCAGCGATGTCATTTACCCGCATCACGCCTTGCTGCCCGAGCAGTTGCAGGATTAAACGGTGACGTTCCAGCGGTAACATAGGTGCCTCCTGAAGTGCAAAATCAGATTACTGGTTTCCGGCATCGCCGATTGCGAGCCAGGCTCTGTCGGCTAATAGCGGCGTATTGCCTCGATGAAAATGTGCTCTGGCTCGCATTATTAATGCCAGCCGACCCGGCTCTCCCTTCGCTCAATCACGCATTCGGTCAAAAACAAAAATAAACGGAAATGAATGCAACCAACCGTTTTTGCCCGTTTCTGACTGTTTACGCCCGACGCACTTTATTCCGCGCTAACTGCTCGCCAACAATTAAAAACAAATGAAAATAAAATAATGTTCAATTGATCACATTATTTTCACTTAATAGCCTTTTTAATCTATTGAGCGCAATAAATCGTGAAATGTGAAACCAATTGAAAGCAAAAACAGGATTAAGAGATGAATGAGACAACCCGCCGTTTTGCCCGCCTGATCGACCTGAGCGCCGTGCAGGCAACCAACATAGAAGCAGATGTTCGCGCCTGTGCGGAGCTGGCCAGCCGCTACAACATTATTTCGGTGCATGTTTTGCCATGCTGGACGCGTTTTCTTAGCACCCTGCTGCCAGAGCAAGGACGCGGCGAAGTGATGATTGGCGGCCCCGTTGGCTTCCCCGGTGGCGGCCACGCGACCGACGTCAAAGTGCAGGAAGTTCGCCAGCTAATTACCGACGGCGCGAGGGAAGTCGACATGGTGGTGAACATCGGCAAAGTGCTGTCCGGGGACTTCGATTATGTTCGCGAAGACCTGCGCCGCGTGGTGGAAGCCGCCGCCCCGATCCCGGCCAAAGTGATCCTTGAGACCCATTACCTGAACGAAGAGCAAATCCGCAAAGTGTGTGACATCGCGGTGGAAGTCGGCATGAAGTGGGTGAAAACCTCCACTGGCTGGGCCCCCACCGGCGCTACGCCTGAAAAAGTCAGCATCATTGCGGATCAGCTCAAAGGCCGAATTGAGATAAAAGGCGCGGGCGGCATACGCGACCTGGACACCGTCCGCACGCTTTACCGCCTGGGCGTTCGCCGCTTCGGCATGAGCCAGAGCGCGGTCAGTAAAGTCCTGGCCCAGCTTGAACAGGATCCAAGCCTGTTCCCGGAATTAAACGATAACTAAAAAATCGCGGGCGGGAAGCCCGCCTTCTCCCGTTCACGGAGCTCAACATGAAAGACAGAATACTGACGATTGACGTCGGCACAGGCAGCGCCAGGGCCGCCCTGCTGGCTCAGACCGGCGAGCTGATTGGCTTTGCTCAGCGTGAATATGACCAGACCACCCTGCAGGCTGGCTGGTCGGAACAGGCCCCGTCGCTGTGGTGGCGTTCAGTATGTGAATGCCTCCACGAAGTGTTGCATCGCTTCGCGGATCAGCGTTCACGCATCGCCGCTATCGGGGTCTGCGGCCAGATGCACGGCACGGTCTTACTGGATGCCGACGGCGAACTGGTCGCGGATAAAGCTCTGCTCTGGAACGACAAGCGCAGCCAGCCACAGGTGGACGCTTTTATCGCCCGTGACGGGGAAGAGAAATGGCTCACCCGGCTAAACAACCCGCCCACCGCGGCCTGGCCCGCTTTCAAACTGGCCTGGTGGCGGGAAAACTGCCCGGAAAGCTGGGCGCGGGTGGCCATGGTGCTGATGCCGAAAGATTACATAAACTTCATGCTAACCGGCGTTTATGCCACCGACTACAGCGAAGCCTCCTGTTATTACCTGATGGACAGCGCCACCCTCAGTTGGTCCTCGCAAGCGCTGGAACGCTTCGGGCTGAAGGCTGACCATTTTCCACCGCTTTACTTGTCCAGCGACGTGATTGGCGAGGTTAGCCCTCAGGCGGCGGCGCTTACCGGCTTACCTGTTGGCATACCTGTCGTTGCCGGTACCTCGGACATGGCCGCCACGCTGCTGGGCTCCGGCGTTTACCAGCCGGGAACTGCCTCGGATTCCACCGGCACCTCAACATTGTTAACGGTCGTTGCCAGACAGCCGCTGCTTCACACCCGCATCAATAATCTGCACCTGGCCAATCCGGCCTGGGGCGGTTTTACCATTCTGGATGCGGGCGGGGATGCCGTGCGGTGGGCCAGACAGGCGATCGCGCAGAACCAGCTTTCACACGCCGATCTGCTGGCCGAGGCGGCAACGGTCAAGCCCGGTGCCGAAGGCCTGCTGTTCCTGCCTTATCTGACGGGAGAACGCCTGGCCGACCACACCAACTCGCGGGCGCAGTTCTTTGGCCTGCAGCGCAAGCACCACCGGGGCCATCTCTTCCGTGCGGTGCTGGAAGGGGTCGCCTTTGCCTCTACGCGTAATCTCAACCAGTTGCGCCAGTGCGGCCAGCACCCGGAACGGATGATTGCCTCCGGCGGCGGCGCGCGCAGCGAACTGTGGCTAAAAATTAAAGCCTCGGCCTATAACCTGCCTATTTTAAGTACACGTAACCAGGAGAATGGCATAACAGGATGCGGTATTATCGCGGGCACCGGCGTGGGTCTGTATACCGATTTTTCCGCCGGCGTGCGTCAGGCCGTTCATTTTGAAAAGGAAATTCTCCCTGACTCACGGCTTCGGGACTACTATGCGGCGTGCTTTGAGGTGTTTGATACACTTTACCAACAGGCTGCGCCGCTGTATGACCAGCTGGATGGGCTCAGCGAAGGGCCAGCGACCGATAGCGGGTCGCCGCGGCTTTAGGCCAGGGGGAAATAAGGCGTGATGCTCCGCAGAGAGCGGAAACAAGAGAGGTCGAATGTTTGCAGAAGAGCGTCAGGAAAAATTACTGAGTATCCTCAGGGAAAAACGGAAAGTTGCGGTGTCCGAGATGTGCGAGGTTTTCAACGTCTCCGGGGCAACGATCAGGGCCGACCTCCGCCAGCTGGAAGAAACGGGCATGTTGACCCGCACCCACGGCGGCGCCATGTTGCGCACCCGCGCCAGCTTTGAGCAGGCATCGGACGACCGTGAAGTGGTGAACCTAAGCGCAAAAGAGCGCATCGGCCAGCGTGCGGCGCAGCTGGTAGAAGATGGCGACATCATCGTGCTGGATACCGGTACCACCACGCTGCACATCGCCCGCCACATCCGCGACCGCAAGAACGTGACCGTGGTGACCAACGACTACCAGATTGCCCGCGAACTCGAAGCCAGCCCTTCTATCCAGACCATCCTGCTGGGCGGTATCGTGAAGAAAGGCTATCACTGCGTGGTGGCGATTAACGGCCGTTCGCTGCTGGATACCCTGAACGTGGATAAAGCGTTTATGGGGGTGAATTCGCTGTCGCTAAAACAGGGTGCCTGCGTGGCCGACGTGATGCTGGCCGAGACAAAACGCGGCATGATAGAGCATGCCAGTCAGGTGATTGTCGTCTGCGACCACAGCAAGCTGGATAACACCTCGCTCGCGCAATTTACCCCTGCGGCACGCATTGATACGCTGGTGATTGACCGTCTGCCGGACAACGCCGAAGCCTGGCGTAACGCCGGGATCCACCTGATTGCGCTGGAAGAATAGCGACCTCAGCTAAAAGTTAAAGCGCCGGTCGATCGGCGCTTTTCTATCTCGATCACCCGCGCTTAATCATCTGCACCACCTGATCGTTTTGGATCTGATGCTCCACGCCCTGTGCGTCGTAATAACGCGTCAGCCCCGTCTGCTTATCGAGCTCCGGCTTGCCTTTGGTCACGATCATTTCGCCCGTCTTAGTCGACATCACGTAGCTGCTGGAGCAGGCCACCGCCGACAGAACAACCACACCCACCAACATCATCCCGAACAGTTTTTTCACTTTTGCCAACCCTTTATTGTTTTAGACGCCGGATTGTAGCTGGATGAAATGCAACCGGGTGTTAATGTGTATTGCGAAGGGAGACTGGGGGCTGGCAGAAGTACGCTATGAGAGTGAGTAAGGCACAATCACGCCTGGGATATCTTTAAAGTCCTTAGTATTACGAGTAAGCAGTGTTTTTTGAGCAACATGAGTAGAGGCCAGAATGATCGCGTCAGGAAGTTTCATCTTATATTGCCTTCTGAGTTCAACCGCTCTTTCCGAGACAGATTGAGTAACAGGCAATACATCAAAATGAGAGAGAAACTGTCGAGTCTGGGCTTCCTGCCGACTATCCCTCACTCCAACCATCACCTCCATCCACGTAACAACGCTTATTGAACGTCCGACGTTGTACTTCTCCATCATTTCTTGAGCCTCATGCCGGCCACTCAGGAAATCGATTAATACATTGGTATCAAAGACAGAAGATTGCTTTTCCATTACCACTCCTCACGCAGCTTTCTTTCATACTCCAGCCCATCGGGGATACTCTCTCCCCAAAGCCCAAATGCATCTTTGATATCGGACTGCTGCCGAGCCAGGTACTGATCAACGGCCTCTCTTAGAAGCTCGGCCCTGGGCAAATTACGCTTTTGCTTTAGGCCATCAAGCTGCCTGATCGCCTCATCCGATAGATCCAGAAGAATTCGCCCCATACCTTCTCCAAAAACGGTAGCCATATATCATCCCTGTATATCATGATTGAGCATAATAAGATCAATTAGTGCTCACAAAGAATACATCTTAATAATGAAAAATGAATTAATACATTGAATAAGAAGAGAAATTTACGAGATGCCGCGAAGCAACTTTGCAACAGCGAATGGTGTCTCAGCCACTGACCGAGCCACCGCACAATCTGCCCCATCCTTTCATTAGACATTTTCCATCCGGCAAGAGACTCTGTCCTCGCACACAACAACCACACTTTGGCAGCCCACCACTTTCTCTGATCAGGATATTCTTTATGTCAGTCACTGAACCCGTCATCCGCCAGTATGAGGCGTACAACGCCCACGATCTCGAGGCCTTTGCCGCCTGCTTTAGCGAAGACTTCATCGCTTACCGCCCGCCAGCCACTACGCCTTCTTTGGAAGGACGCGAAGCACTTTATGCCTTCTATAAAGAGCACCGCTTCAATAACCCAGCCTTGAGAGCAGAAATCATTTCCCGCACCGCGCTGGGCAACAAGGTGTTCGACCACGAGAAGATCCACGGCCTGAGCGATTAACCCATTGAAAGCATGGCGGTTTTCGAAGTAGAAAACGGGCTGATAAAAACGGCGTGGTTCTTTTTTGGCTGAATAGCCGTTGCCCGCGCCCATGTTTGCCAGGCGTATTTTTGACGCAGGTTGTGCAGAATGAAGCCCGGCAAACCCTGCCGGAACGAGCAGCTTATGGGCCGTTAGATTGATTTGGTGAATAATTTCACTTTAGGCGCAGGATATATTCTTACTGACCCATTGGGTAGCAGCAGGAAACCCGGTATACTGCGCCCCGCCTCCATGTAGCAATGAAGGCGCGGAAGGTCGTCGTCTCCGGTGAGGCGGCTGGACTTCAACTCCAGTTGGTGCCGCCAGCGGCGCCGGGCAGGTTCGACTCCTGTGACTTTCCGCCAAGTTTCTACTTCAATAATAATATATAGTTATATATCTGTTGTTGATTGGATTGCTTATCTCATGGAAAGTGTTGCGGCTCTAATCGTGAAGTATGACACTATAATTAATAGTGTATTCTGGTTATTAATATTGTTATTTATTTTTTCTTATATTAGCTTCCGTGCAGGCTCTGGATATAGCATTGTAAACAGATTTTGGCATTTCTTCCTTGGAACCTCTTCATTTACCGATAAAAAATTAAACTCTTTTTGGACTGACAGAAGTGATATTGAGCACTTTAACATGCTCTTCAATGTCAATGCTAAAAATAAAATAGAAATAAAAAGATTTATAACATGGGCAACTATTAATAAAATCGATATCACTAAAGTATCCAGAGCAAAAGGATGGTATAATATATCAACCTTAGAATTATTAACCCCCCGAAGAAAAACCACTTTTTTCATATTTATATGTTCATTTTTCTTTATATATCTATCATTGGCAGCACTCACTATTGCTATAAAACCAGCTGCACTAGTCAGAATAGATAATAATGAACCATGGATATGGGTAGGTAAAAATCAAACTACAAACTATTTCCCAAATATCAGCCTAAGGCAACTTCAGTGGGAAAACTGGTCACTATCAACAAAAGACTGTAATAATAAAAAATTTGATCGTAATAGTTTCTCGACTAAGAGCAGGTTAAAAATAGAAACTATTGATATGTTATGTAGTAGTTATTCTAGCATAGAGGATCAAAAAAATATATTAGCAGTAATTAAAAAGCAGAACGCGTTCTATTTTATATCAGTCATCCCTTTTATATATGGAATTTATTTCTTCATTTTATGCCTCAGAAGAGTACTGGCTATTGAGTTATCTTATGAGATTAAACGAAAAACCATTTCCGACAAAATAAATAAAAGATGATGAACATTAATAATTCATTTTTCTTTGATATTACCGGCCTGTTATTCGAGATGATTAATGCGCTAGTAGAGGATTTAAAAGCGCCCCGCTTTGTTCGAACAGATTCAGGTCTGGCAATGATCGATAGCCAGGCCGGAAATAATCTTCACCAGACCCTCACCCTGCCCTCTCCCTAAAAGGGAGAGGGGAAAATACGGTTCAGCGATTCAGCCTGTATAGCTGCAAACAAGCATCGCCGTTGTTCTGAGAATCGCCACAAATTACATCGGTGGCGTCAGCCCGTTAACCCCGGCGGAAATCCCGCGCGCGACGGCCTGGCCTTTATCGTCTTTGGTGGCGAACAGCACCACTTTCGCGCCCGGCTTCAGCACGGATTTGTCGGCAGGGCTGATCAGCACCACCGGCACGTCGTCCGGCACCTGTACGGTTTTCTGCTGGCCGTGGAATTTCACCGTCATGGTGCGCCCATGGCTGTTCACCAGGGTGCCGACGGTGCCGTTGGTCATGGTGTTAACCTGGCCGTTGGCGGACTCAAACGGATTAAACCCTTCCCCGGAGCCGCGCAGGCTCGGCGCAAAAACGTGCACCTCCAGCGCCTTCAGCGTGCCGTCCGCCTGCGGTACGGCGGCGGTGCCGATAAAGCTGTCGGGTTTGATGTCGCTCATCTTCGCTTCGCTCACGCCGTTGATTCGGGTTTTATCCGTCAGGCCAACGGAGAGCTTTTCGCCCTGCCGGGTGGTGATTTGCAGTGAGGAATCATTGACCGAGTCAATGGTGCCGCGCACCGGGGTAATAACATTGTCCGCCGCCACTGCGCCAACGCTCAGCAGCAGGAGGCTTAAGGCCGGGATAAACAAACGAGGCTTGATCATGCTTTCTCCAGAATCAGGTCAGGTTAAGAAATGCTCTGGATCAAGCGTAACCGCCAAATCAATCCCGGGGGTTAAAGAGTGTGTTCAAACGTTTCCTTACCTACCCGAAACGTGCTCTTTTGCGAAGCGGATAAGACGTTATCGGCATTCTGAGCGGCTCACTATTTCGTGATAAGCTGCGCAATATTGGCGACAGATAAAGCGCATCAATATGTTGATGCGCGATACTGCCTCACTTTTATTACTTGCCACTTCAGGAAGAAAAATGGCCTATAAATATGCGCTTGTACTGCTGGCTCCGCTGCTGCTTGCGGCCTGCTCATCATCGGACAATTCAAGGATGGATCGCCAGGACAGGCAGCGGCTGGACGACAGCTTTATGCGCTCGCCGTGGCCCGACCCTTACTACAACAGCCGCTACCTCACCCCGGAACAGCGCCAGGACATCCGAGACAGGATCCGCGCCGACCAGCTGGAAGCCAGAGGGCGCCGGGATAACAGCACCGACAGCGGCGACGGCTTTGGCCAGCCGGTACATTTCTAAACGGTTGGCACCGTCCCGCCGTCAATGATGTACTCCGTGCCGGTGATCGCGGCGGCACGGTCTGAGGCCAGGAAGGCGATCAGGTTCGCCACTTCTTCTGGTTTTGCCGGGCGGCCAAGCGGAATTCCACCCAGAGAATCCATAATGATCTGCTTGCCACCTTCATAATCCGTGCCCGCCTGCAGCGCCAGCCGCTCCGCCAGGCGAACAGAAGCCTCGGTTTCAATCCAGCCCGGCGCCACACGCAGCACCCGCACGCCCTGCGGGGACACTTCTTTCGACAGGCTTTTGCTGTAGGCGGAAAGCGCCGCTTTAGCCGCCGCATAGGCCGTGGTGGCCTCCGGCAGCGGTAAAATCCGCTGAATGGAAGAGACGTGGATAATCACGCCTGCCCCCTGCGCCGTCATGCCCGGTAGCAGCGCCCTGTCCAGCCGCACCGCCGGGAAAAGGTTAAGCGCCAGCTCGCGCTGCCACTGTTCTTCGTCCAGCGCCGCGTAACCTCCGGCCGGGGAGGATGAGCCGCCGAGCATATGCACGATGATATCCACGCCGCCGAGCCGTGCATGCACGGCTTTTACCAGCTGCTCACAGCCCTCACGCGTGGCGAGATCCGCCGCCACAAACTCTTCATCACCAACGTTTTCAGGCGCATGGCGGGCCACGGTCATCACCTGAGCGCCAAGCTCGCGGAACAGCGCTACGGTTGCCGCGCCAGCGCCCTTCGTGCCGGACGTCACCAGCGCTCTCTTGCCCTTCAGTGTCAAAAAGTCAGTCATTTTACGTTCTCCAGAAAGTCGATTTACCTGCCGTATCTCTACTCTAAGAACGCGGTATAATTTAAACAATTGGGACAAACCGGGATGAAATGATGAAGGAATCGGGACAATGTCGCGCATAGCCCTCGACGATATCGAAGCCGTGCAGGCGATCGCCCGCCGGGGATCTTTCCGTGCGGCAGCTATCGATCTGGGCGTTTCAACCACGGCGCTCAGCCATACGCTGGCAAAATTTGAGGCCGAGCTTGGCGTGCGCCTGTTCAACCGCACCACCCGCAGCGTGTCGCTGACGGAGGCCGGGAGGCTGTTTATCGAGAGAGTCAGCCCGTCCCTTCAGGGGCTGAACGACGCCCTGGAGAGCGTGCGGGCGCACCGCGATACGCCGTCCGGCGTGCTGCGCATCAACGCGCCGCCTTTTGCCGCTCGCCAGGTGCTTTCGTCGCTGGTTTTTGAATTTTTACGCCGCTATCCGGATATGCAGGTGGATATCGTCACCGAAGGAAAACTGGTTGATATCGTTGCGGAAGGTTTCGACCTTGGCGTGCGCGTGGCCGGGCTGGTGCCTGCCGATATGATTGCACTTTCGCTTGGGCAGCCGCAGCGCTTCGCCGTCGTTGCATCCCCGGCTTATCTGGCGGAGCACGGCACGCCGCTAACGCCGGGCGATCTGCTGGCTCACGCCTGTATTCGCGTCAGGCTGCCGGACGGTTCCCTCTACCGCTGGCATCTGGAAAAACAGGGCGAAGTCGCGGCAATTGATGTGCGCGGCCCGCTGACGCTGGACGAAGCCTCGCTGGCGCGGGAAGCGGTGCTGGAAGGAATGGGGATTGGCTTTTTCATGGAGCAAAACGTCGCCGACGAAATCCGCGCCGGCAAGCTGGTTCGCCTGCTGGAAGCGTGGACGCCGCCCTTTCCGGGGCTTTGCCTTTACTATTCCGGCAGGCGGCATCCTTCCGCCGGGCTTGCCGCCTTCCTGGCGCTGGCGCGGGAAATAAGTCAGGGAGGTCACTGACCTCCCTGTAACGCTTAGAAGCTGTAGCTTGCCGTCAGCGAGAAGCTGCGCGGCGCGCCGTAAACCACATAATCGGACAGCCAGGATTCATATTCTTTGTCGAACAGGTTGTTGATGTTGCCCTGTACGGCGAAGTTTTTCGTCACCTGGTAGCGGGTGAAGAGATCCACCAGCGCGTAGCTGCCCTGTTTAATACGCGTATTTCCGTTCGGGCCGTAGGCATCCTGCCAGGTTTTACCCTGCCAGTTCACGCCGCCGCCCACGGTCACTTCCGGCAGCATCGGCAACTGATAACGGGTAAACAGCTTCAAGGTGGTGCGCGGCTGGTCAGGGTTCACCGCCTCACCGTTACTGTCGTCCGCCACATAGCGGGAAGCGCCAAAGGTGAGCTGCCAGTTATCGGTCAGCGCGCCGTTCAGCTCGAACTCCACGCCACGGCTCACGGTGCCGTCCACGGATTTATACGCCGTTTCGCCAGGGTTGCCGTTAACCGGCGTGCCGAGCGACTGAGCAACTTTATCCTGCTCGATGCGGAACACCGCCAGCGAGGTGGTCAGGCGCGTGTTAAACCAGTCCGCCTTCACGCCCGCTTCGTAGCTCTTCCCGGTGGTAGGGTCGAGATAATCGCCGTTAACGTCGCGCTTGTCGGTTGGCTGGAAGATGGAGGTGTAGCTGGTGTAGGCCGACCAGGTGTCGTTGATGTCGTAAACCAGGCCCGCGTACGGCGTCACGTCATGTTTTTTGCTGCTCAGGCTGGTTTGCGGGGCGGTGGACGGATTGTAGTCCGCATCCCATTCGGTGTAGCGGGCGCCCACGATCAGGTGCAGCGGGTCGGCCAGCGAGAAACGCGCTGCGGTGTAGGCAGACTGCTGGCGCACCACGTCTTTGCTGTACAGCGAGAAGGCAGACCAGCTCGGGTCCGCGATGTTGCTGTAGAAGCTGTCCATCGCGATGCCGCCGTAATCCAGCCCGGTATTCGGCATGGCGTTATCATAGTGATTGCGCTGGCGGCTGTAGCTACCGCCGAACATCAGCTCATGCTGGCGGCCAAGCAGGTCGAAGCCCCCGCGCACAAACGCATCCACCGAATCCTGCTTACGCTCGCCCCGGTTCCAGCCGCCGTAAGCGCTCGTGCCAGCGCCGGTCACTTTATCCGGGAAGCCGGTCACGTACATAAGCTTAGAGTCGAAGTTGGTTTCGGCGTGCAGCGTGTTGATGCGCGCCTCCCAGCCGTTATCAAAGCGCTGGACCAGATTGGCGAACACTTTGGTGGCGTCTTTGTTGGAGTAAGCCCAGTCCGGCGCGGTGGTGGCGCTGCGGCTGAAGTGCGTGCGGCTGCCGTCGGCATACCAGGTTGGCAGGCCGCCCCAGGTCGGGCTGTCGTCGTTACTTTCCTGGTAGTCGTAGCCGACGGAAAGCGTGGTGGAGTCGGTCAAATCGGCATCCACTACGCCATAGATGAATTTCTTGCGGAAATGGCTTTTGTCCAGCCAGGTGTCATTGTCCTGGTAGCCGGTGACCACGCGGCCCCGCACGTTGCCGGACTCGCTCAGCGGCGCGGAGAGATCCGCCACATAGCGCTGCTTGCCCCAGCTCCCGTAGCTGGCGGAAACGTTGCCTTTAAACTCACGGCTGTCGGCGTGCTTGCGCACCATATTGATGTACGCCGATGGATTGCCGCTGCCGCTCATCAGCCCGGCCGCGCCGCGTACCACTTCGATATTTTCGTATACGGCGGTATCCGAGCCGGTGTCGCCGAAGTCCCAGACGTCGCTAACCTGAGTGGGCATGTCGTCGTAGGCATAGTTGCTGATGAAGAAGCCACGCGCGAAGTAAGTCGCGCGGCTGCTGTCCACCAGCTTAGTGCTGATGCCGGTGGTGTTATCCAGCACGTCGCCGATGGTTTGCAGGTTTTGATCCTGCATGCGCTGCTGGCTGATGACGCTGACGGACTGAGGAATATCGCGCGGGACCAGCAGCAGTTTGGTGCCGGTGGTGGTGGTTTTGACGCTGTAATCCTGCGCCTGCCCTGCCAGCGGATTATCCGCCTGAGTGTTCACCGTGATGGTGTCTTCCGCCTGCGCAGGGGGAAGCAGCGCCAGCGCAACGGCCGCCGCCAGCAGTGATGGGCCGCCTGCCCGTAACGTGAACCGTTCCCTGGAGAAGTTAACAAATGCCATGTTAAACCCTCATTTTGAATTTTTATGGTGCGGCGGCATTTTCCGGTGCCGGCACTTTTTTGATTTTTATAAAGACGCGCACGATTAAATGCGGATGAGAAATATACGCATTTGTATTTAACCTGTAAACAAATGTAATTCCCTGAGGGTTAACGAAGATTGCACCGTTGCGGGGCAAAAAAGGGCGTTCGGTGGCAATAAAAATTGCCGCTTTCGCTTTACAAGGCAACACGTAAATCTGTTGTTAAAACAGCCTCATCATCTGGCTTATTGACAAGGTTGTGATAGATTCTTCTCGTTTTCAAAACATACACAGCAAAATACGCTGCGAAGCATCTCTCTCTTTTCAGATAAACGATCGAACGCCATGAGAAAGTTAGCCAATATCCACCTGCTGATGATGTTGATTCTGCTGGTTGCTGTCGGGCAGATGACACAGACCATTTATATTCCTTCGATTCCCGATATGGCTCATGAAATGGGCGTACGCAGCGGCGCAATTCAGCGCGTGATGGCGGCCTATTTGTTTACCTACGGCGTGTCGCAGCTGTTTTATGGCCCGCTTTCCGACCGCATTGGCCGCCGCCCGGTGATCCTCGCCGGCATGGTGATTTTCATGCTGGCCACGCTCGGCGCGATGTTTACCACTAATTTGCATATTCTGGTGCTGGCGAGCGCCCTGCAGGGGATGGGCACCGGCGTGGCCGGGGTGATGGCGAGAACCATGCCGCGCGACCTTTACGAAGGCGGCGATTTACGTCAGGCCAATAGCCTGCTGAACATGGGTATTCTGGTGAGCCCGCTGCTGGCACCGGTTATCGGCGGGATGCTGGACAGCGTCTGGGGCTGGCGAGCCTGCTACGGTTTCCTGCTGTTGCTGTGCGCCATTGTGGCGTTTTCTATGTGGCGCTGGCTGCCGGAAACCCGCCCGGCGGACGCCGCGCCGCCGCGCCTGATGCGCAGCTACAAAATGCTGCTCGGCAATATCTCCTTTAACTGCTATTTGCTGATGTTAGTCGGCGGGCTGGCGGGCGTGGCGGTGTTTGAAGCCTGCTCCGGCGTGCTGATGGGTGGCGTGCTTGGCCTGAGCGGCGTGGTGGTCAGCATCCTGTTTATTCTGCCTATACCGGCGGCATTTTTTGGCTCCTGGTATGCGGGCCGCCAGAACGTGCGCTTCCCCAGCCTGATGTGGCAGGCGGTATTGAGTTGCCTGCTCGCCGGTATTTTGATGTGGATCCCTGGCTGGTTCGGCATCATGAATATCTGGACGTTGCTGGTGCCTGCAGCGCTGTTCTTCTTCGGCGCAGGCATGCTGTTCCCGCTGGCGACCAGCGGCGCGATGGAGCCGTTCCCGTTCCTCGCCGGTACCGCAGGCGCGCTGGTTGGTGGCCTGCAAAATATCGGCTCCGGCGTGATGGCCTGGTTCTCCGCGCTGATGCCGCAAACCGGGCAATACAGCATCGGAATGCTGATGACGGCGATGGGCGTGCTGATCCTGTGCTGCTGGCTGCCGCTGGCGCAGCGATTCCAGCATCACAGCGAGACGGTGTAAGTTATTTTGCCTCTTCGGCCAGGGCTTTAAGCCAGCTGATAAAAGCGTCAATCTTCGGCCATTGTCGGCCAGCAAGGGTCGAAATGTAGTAATGCTGATGGCATTTCAACGTTTTATCCCCAAAAGGGGCGATGAGTTCGCCCCGCTCCAGCCGCTTCTGCACCAGCCTTTTTCGCCCCATCGCCACGCCAACGTGGTTCATCGCGGCAATTACCGCCAGGTCAGAGCGATCGAAACCAATGCCCGTCGAAGCGGGCAGCTCAATGCCAAACTGCTGCGCCCAGCTGTACCACTCGTCGGTGCCGGAATCATTGCTCCACGCCTGCCGGTCGTGCAGCAATGTGCAGTGGCGCAGCTGAGAAGGCCGCGAATGAAGCTCAAAGCGGCGGGCATATTCCGGGCTGCAAACCGGCAGAATCGCCTCGTCCATCAGGAAATGGTGGCTCAGCTGCGAGGACGGCGCATCGTCAAAATAGAGCGCCAGATCGATGCCTGCACGCTGTAAATTCAGGTTGTCGTTCCCGGTCAGAATGGTTAACGAAATAGAAGGGTAGCGCTGGGTAAAATCTCCCAGCGCGGGCACCAGCCAGCACTGGGCAATTGACGGCCTTGAGTACACGGTCAGCGTGCCGGAGAGTTCCTGATTTTTGATATCCAGAATCTCCTGATTCAGCGTATCCAGAGACGATTTCAGCGCCCAGAACACCCGCTTGCCTTCATGCGTCAGCTCCACTTTACGGTGCGAGCGAACAAAAAGCTGGATCCCCAGCTCCTCTTCCAGCTGGTTTATCCGGTGGCTAACGGCGCTGGGGCTCAGCGACAGTTCATCCGCCGCCAGCGCAAAAGATTGATGGCGCGCCGCCACCTCAAAGGTGTACAGCTTCGACAGCTGCCAGCCGTTTAATAACCGATTGCGCCCTTCGCGTGACGTTTCCATCGTGACCTCCTTCTCAATTCCAGCTGCCCAGTTTAAAAAATCCACGGCTAACCAGCAGCATTTAGTTGAATAAAACCGAACCTGAAACACAATTCATCGCCTTATTTCGACGCAAATCACTCTCCTGGTTCAATCTGGCTCATGTGAAAGGTCAGTTTTATCGTTTGTCAGCCCAGGCGCATTTTTATCCAATAGCCCGCAATGATGCACAGGAGGATAACTAATGGGATCGCAAATCTGGGTGGTGGGTACGCTGCTTGCCAGCATAATTTTAATCGTGCTGACCATCGTAAAACTGAAGCTTCATCCTTTCCTCGCGCTGCTGCTGGCGAGCTTTTTCGTCGGCGTGATGATGGGCATGGGCCCGCTGGAGATGGTTAACGCGGTGGAAAGCGGCATCGGCGGCACGCTGGGCTTTTTAGCCGCGGTCATCGGACTGGGCACCATTTTGGGAAAAATGATGGAAGTTTCCGGTGCCGCCGAGCGTATTGGCCTGGCGCTGCAGCGCTGCCGCTGGCTCTCCGCCGACGTGATTATGGTGCTGGTCGGGCTGATTTGTGGCATTACGCTGTTCGTTGAGGTTGGCGTGGTGCTGCTGATCCCATTGGCGTTTTCCATCGCCAAAAAGACCCACACTTCGCTGCTGAAGCTGGCAATCCCGCTGTGTACCGCGCTGATGGCGGTTCACTGCGTGGTGCCACCCCACCCGGCGGCACTGTTCGTGACCAATAAGCTCGGCGCCGACGTAGGCACCGTGATTGTGTATGGCCTGGCGGTTGGCCTGCTGGCGTCTCTGGTGGGTGGCCCACTTTTCCTGAAGTGCCTGGGCAATCGCCTGCCTTTTAAATCCGTTCCCGCCGAATTTTCGGATCTGCAAACGCGAGACGCGGCTTCTCTGCCGTCTTTGAGCGCCACGCTGTTTACCGTGCTGCTGCCCATTTTCCTGATGCTGGCGAAGACGCTCGCGGAACTGAACATGACGCCGGGCAGCACGACGTATACCGCGCTGGAGTTCATCGGCAACCCAATTACCGCGATGTTTATCGCCGTTTTCGTGGCCTATTATCTGCTGGGCCTGCGCCAGAACATGGGTATTGCTACGCTGCTGAACCACACCGAGACCGGCTTTGGCTCCATTGCTAATATCCTGATGATCATCGGGGCCGGCGGCGCGTTTAACGCCATCCTCAAGGCCAGCGGCATGGCAGACAGCCTCGCGCTGAGCCTTTCCAGCCTGCATATGCACCCGATCCTGCTGGCCTGGCTGGTTGCCCTTATTCTTCACGCCGCCGTCGGCTCCGCGACCGTGGCGATGATGGGTGCCACGGCTATCGTTGCCCCGCTGCTGCCGCTCTATCCCAACGTTAGCCCCGAGATTGTTACGCTCGCGATTGGCTCCGGCGCTATCGGCTGCACCATTGTGACCGACTCCCTGTTCTGGCTGGTGAAGCAATACTGCGGCGCCACGCTCCATGAAACCTTTAAGTACTACACCACGGCGACATTCATCGCTTCTTTAGTTGCACTGGCTGGCACATTCCTGCTTTCCTTTATCATCTGAGCGCCAGGAGGCTCGTTATGAAATCGACAGAATTAAACGCATTAACCGAAAAATTCCCGCTGCTCAGCGAGCTTACCGCCCTGAACGAAACGACCTGGTTTAACCCAGGAGCAACCTCCCTTGCCGAAGGCTTGCCGCATGTTGGCCTGACAGAGCAGGACGTGAAAGAAGCGCATGCCCGGCTGGCTCGCTTTGCGCCTTACCTGGCGAAAGCCTTCCCGGAAACCGCAGCAACCGGCGGTATTATCGAGTCAGAGCTGGCCGCAATTCCGGCGATGCAAAAGCGGCTGGAAAAAGAAAATGGGCAGACAGTCTGCGGCAAGCTGTGGCTGAAAAAAGACAGTCACCTGCCTATTTCCGGTTCGATTAAGGCTCGCGGGGGCATTTATGAAGTCCTGACTCACGCGGAAAAACTGGCTATCGAGGCCGGGTTACTTAGCCTTGAAGATGACTACAGCCGGCTGCTGTCCCCTGAATTACGTGAGTTTTTCAGCCGCTACAGTATTGCCGTTGGCTCTACCGGCAACCTGGGGCTGTCGATTGGTATCATCAGCGCCCGAATCGGCTTCCGCGTCACGGTGCATATGTCCGCCGACGCCCGCGAATGGAAAAAAGCCAAACTGCGCAGCCACGGCGTTGAGGTGGTTGAATACGCGGAAGATTACGGCGTCGCCGTTGAGCAGGGGCGAAAAGCCGCCGAGGCGGACGCCAACTGTTTCTTTATCGACGATGAAAACTCCCGCACGCTATTCCTGGGTTACGCCGTCGCCGGGCAACGGCTGAAAGACCAATTCTCACGGCAGGCTATTACCGTTGATGAGCAGCATCCTTTGTTCGTCTACCTGCCCTGCGGCGTCGGCGGCGGCCCCGGTGGCGTAGCATTTGGGCTGAAACTGGCCTTCGGCGATCACGTTCACTGTATTTTTGCCGAGCCCACTCACTCCCCCTGCATGCTGTTAGGCGTTTACACCGGCCTGCATGATGCGCTTTCCGTGCAGGATATCGGAATTGATAACCTGACCGCCGCCGACGGCCTGGCCGTGGGACGGGCTTCCGGCTTTGTCGGCAGAGCGATGCAAAGGCTGCTGGACGGCTTCTATACCGTGGACGATCAAACGCTGTACAACATGCTCGGCTGGCTGGCAGAAGAAGAAAATATTCGCCTGGAGCCTTCGGCCCTGGCCGGAATGGCCGGGCCGCAGCGAGTTTGTGCCACGGCTTCTTACCACGAGATGCAGGGTTTCAGCGCCCGGCAGCTTAATAACGCGATGCACCTGGTCTGGGCCACCGGGGGCGGTATGGTTCCTGAAGCTGAGATGGCACAGTATTTAGCGAAGGCTCGCTGATATTCCCCCTCACCCCAGCCCTCTCCCCAAAGGGGCGAGGGAGAAAACCCAGCCTATATCGCTACTGATTCACTCCTCTCCCTCGACTCTATCTCCAGGAGCCGAGGGAGAAAACCCACGCCTTGCCCTGGCCGCCGTTCTGTCCCCTCTCCCTTCCAGGGAGAGGGTTAGGGTGAGGGTCATCTTCCCCGTCATATTTCTGTCATTTAGTTACCTTACTCTCACTTTTGGTTTAATCATTTGATCTATCTACGCGCGTAGATACACTGCGAGAAATGATTAAAAAATGGCATCATCGCCGACGGATAACGTTCGATCTCTGTGAGACCCCCTAATGACGACAAGCTCTTTCTCTCCTCCTCCGGCTGACGCACAGCACGCTGCTGAGGAACGCCTGGCGACGCCCGAAGGCAAACGCGATTTTGTTCGCGCAACCTTCTCCTGCTGGCTTGGCACCCCCATGGAATACGCCGACTTTGCGCTTTACGGCCTGGCGGCAGGGATAATCTTTGGTGACGTCTTCTTCCCGGATGCCACGCCGGTCATGGCGCTGCTTTCAAGCTTTGCCGCTTACTCCGTCGGGTTCGTTGCCCGGCCGATAGGCGCCCTGCTGTTTGGCAGGCTGGGCGACCGCTACGGCAGAAAGATGGTGATGATCATTACTATTGCGCTGATGGGCTGCTCCACCACGCTTATTGGCCTGATCCCGAGCTACGCGCAAATTGGCGTCTGGGCGCCAACCTGCCTGGTTATTCTGCGTTTTGCTCAAGGGCTGGGCGCAGGCGCGGAGCTGTCCGGCGGCACCGTGATGCTGGGTGAATATGCCCCGGTCAAACGTCGCGGCCTGGTCTCTTCCATTATCGGGCTGGGCTCCAACAGCGGCACGCTGCTGGCCTCGCTGACCTGGCTGCTGGTGCTGCAGATGGATAAAGAAACGCTGCTCTCCTGGGGCTGGCGCATTCCGTTCCTGTGCAGCATGTTGATCGCCGTTGTCGCCCTGGTCATCCGTCAGCATCTGCGTGAAACGCCAGTCTTTGAACGGCAGAAAGCGCTGCTGGAAGCCGAGCGCAAACAGAGCCTGGAAAAAGGGCTGGCCCAGCAGCAGGAAGACCCGCGCAGCTTCTGGCGACGCACTCGCGCTTTCTGGACGATGGTCGGGCTACGCATCGGCGAGAACGGTCCGTCTTATCTCGCACAGGGATTTATCATCGGCTACGTCGCTAAAGTGCTGACGGTAGATAAATCCGTCCCCACGCTGGCGGTGCTGATTGCCTCGGTGCTGGGCTTCGCGATTATTCCTTTTGCCGGCTGGCTTTCCGACCGCTTTGGCCGCCGTATCGTTTACCGCTGGTTCTGCCTGCTGTTAATTATCTATGCCTTCCCGGCCTTTATGCTGCTGGACTCACGCGAGCCGATGATTGTTATACCGACCATCGTCGTCGGTATGGGGCTGGCTTCGCTGGGGATTTTCGGCGTGCAGGCGGCCTGGGGCGTAGAGCTGTTTGGCGTCACCAACCGCTACACCAAAATGGCATTTGCGAAGGAACTTGGGTCGATACTTTCCGGCGGAACCGCGCCGCTGATTGCCGCCGCGCTGCTGTCCTGGACCGGACACTGGTGGCCTATCGCGCTCTACTTCGCGGTGATGGCGGGGATTGGGCTGGTAACAACCTTCTTTGCCCCGGAAACCAGAGGTCGCGACCTTAATCTACCGGAAGACGCTATTTGATTTGTCACAGTGTTGACGGCGATTTTTACGGAGCAAAGCTTTATGCTGTGGCTCCGTTTATCGCCCGCCAAATAAAGCAGGTATTCAGTGACTAAGCCTCATGTGCACCGCGTTACCCGCGCTGAAGTCGCCAAAGAAGCAGGCACTTCCGTTGCGGTCGTCAGCTACGTGATTAACAACGGCCCTCGCCCGGTTGCGCAGGCCACCCGTGAGCGCGTGCTCGCCGCTATAAAGAAAACCGGCTATCGCCCGAACGGCATCGCCAGGGCTTTAGCCAGCGGCACCACGCGCACCTACGGCTTAGTCGTGCCCAATATCGCCAACCCGTTTATCTCGTCCATGGCGCACGCTCTCCAGCAGGAGGCCTTTGCCGATGGCCGGGTGCTGCTGCTGGGCGATTCCGGTGATGACCGCGCCCGCGAGCTGGAGCTTATCAACAACCTGCTGCATCGCCAGGTCGACGGGCTGATTTATACCAGCGTCGACAGGCATCCTTACATCGATCTTATCCAGGCCAGCGGCACGCCTTGCGTCATGCTGGACAGGGTCGAACCGGAGCTGAACGTCTGCTCAATTCAGGTTAACGAGCAGCACGCCGCCCGGCGAGCAACCCGCCATTTGATTGAGCATGGCTATCGCGATATCGCCATTATTTGCGGGCCGCAGGAGATGCTGAACACTCAGGATCGTATCAGCGGCTGGCGGCTGGCGCTGGAAGAGGCGGGCCTTGCCGTTCGCCCGGAATGGATTTTTTCAACGGATTACACCCGCCAGGGCGGCTACGACGCAACAAAGCAAATGCTGGCCGGCGAACTGCCTCGCGCGCTGTTTGCCACCAATGAACAACAGGCCTTTGGCTGCCTGAGAGCGCTGTCTGAACATGGACTTTCCGCGCCGAAAGATCTGGCGCTGGTGTGCTTTAACGGCACGCTGGAGTCAGCCTTTAACGTCCCGTCTTTGACCACCGTGCGCCAGCCGGTCACGCAGATGGCGAAGAAGGCCGTCGAGATGCTGAAAAAATGGGACGGGCAGCCGCATAAATATGAATTCGATTTTGAGCTGGAGATCGGCGAGTCCTGCGGCTGCGGCTCCCTCACCACAAGCAGGAAGTCACAGGTAACATGAAGCGTTTAATTATCGATTGCGATCCGGGTAACGGCGTTGCCGGGGCTAACGTAGACGATGGTCTGGCTCTGGCCCTTGCCCTGGCGGCGCCGGAGATTTCTCTGGAGCTTATCACCACCGTGTCCGGCAATACGCCAAGCGAAGTGGGCTACGCCGTGGCGTCTGATTTAGTCGCCCGGCTGGGCGTGTCCGTTGAGGTTGCCAGGGGCGCCTCGCGCGCGCTGATTGAGCCTTCGGCTCCGTGGCGCGAACACCTGGATCATAAGGTCGATAAAGTGGGCCTGCGCCATCTCTGGAAGGACGTGATTGCCCCGCAAATGCTGGCCGAAGTGGCCCCGCTGGCGGTGCATAAGATGGGCGAGCTTATCTGCGCGAACCCGGGTGAGATTTCGCTGATTGCCATTGGGCCGTTAACCAACGTGGCGCTGGCTTTGCAGCTCTATCCGCAGATGGCGAACGCGGTGAAAGAGATAGTGATTATGGGCGGCGTGTTTAACGTTGACGGCTACCTGAAGGACACCAATTTTGGCGTTGACCCGGAGGCCGCGCACGCCGTGCTGACCAGCGGCGCAAACATCGTTCTGGTGCCGATGGATGTCACTACCCAAACCATGATGACGCACGAGGATTTGGATGCGCTGGCCACCTGCGATAACCGCCTGAGCCGTTTTCTCGTCGAAACCATTCGTCCGTGGATGGATTTTTCCATGCAGACTCGCCAGCTACCGGGCTGCTGGATCCACGATGTGCTGACCGTCGCCTGGCTGCTTGAGCCAGAACTTGCGAGCTGGACGGAGGATTATGTGGACGTGTCCCTGAACGGGCTGAGCCGGGGCAGAACGCTGCGTTATGGCCCGGAACATTTGCGGCTGGCGGTGAACGTTGACGCCCCGCAGGGCAAGCCGGTCACGCTGCTGCAAACCGTGGATAACCAGAAGCTGCTGGCGCTTATCGACAGGCACATCCGCCAGTTTGCATAGAAGAGAGAGGGCGCTTAAGCGCCCTTTTTTACAGCACCTTGCTGAGGAAGGCCTGAGTTCGCGGGTTTTGCGGCGCGCTAAAGAGCTGCGCTGGTACGCCCTGCTCCTGAATGACGCCCTGGTCGATAAAGATAACCCGGTCCGCCACTTCGCGGGCAAAGCCCATTTCGTGGGTCACGATGATCATCGTCATCCCTTCCTGCGCCAGCTGTTTCATGACCGCCAGCACTTCGCCGACCAGCTCAGGATCCAGCGCAGAGGTTGGCTCATCGAACAGGATAATCGACGGTTCCATCGCCAGCGCTCGGGCAATCGCCACGCGCTGCTGCTGGCCGCCGGACAGGCTTGAAGGCCAGGCGTCGATTTTGTCCAACAGCCCCACCTTCTGCAGCAGCTTCTCGGCGCGATTCACCGCTTCCGCTTTTGACAGCCCTTTCAGCGACATCGGCGCCATAATCAGGTTTTCCAGCACCGTCATGTGCGGGAACAGGTTAAAGCGCTGGAACACCATGCCCACGCCTTCACGCAGCGTGTTGAGGTTAGTTTTTGGGTCATGTACCGCGAAACCATTCACCACCACTTCGCCGCCGTCCGGTTTTTCCAGCGCGTTCAGGCAGCGCAGAAACGTACTTTTGCCGGAGCCCGAAGGGCCAATCACGCAAACTACTTCCTGCGGCGCGATATCGCAGGAGATGCCGCGCAGCACGTGAGTTTTGCCAAATTGTTTCTGTAAGTCCTTAACGTGAATCACTTTTGCCAAGCCTCTTTTCCATATGTTGCACCAGCAGCGATAGCAGGAACGTCAGAACCCAGTACACCACGGAGATGGTCAGGTACGGTTCCCAGTAGGTCGCGTAAGCGCCAGAAACGGTACGCGCCGCGTAGGCCAGGTCGGCAAGGCCGATGGCGGAAGCCAGCGACGAGTCTTTCACAATAGCAATCGCGTTGTTGCCCAGCGGCGGCAGGATGCGGCGGAAAGCCTGCGGCAGAATAACCTTGCGCATCGTTTTGCCCCAGCCCATGCCGAGCGCGCGTGAAGCTTCCATCTGCCCTTTATCGATGGACTGAATACCGGCGCGGAAAATCTCGGACACATAGGCCCCGGCGTTCAGGGTGATCGCCACCACGCAGGAGAGAAATGCGCCGTACTCGGAACGTAGCTCGCGGGCAAAGTCCACGGACATCATCCCGCTGGTGATCATTACCCCGTCGCGCGGGTTAATAAACAGCGGCACCAGCGCAAAGTGAACCACCATGATCTGCACGAACAAAGGCGTGCCGCGAAACGCGCTGACGTAAACGCGTACCGGCCACTGCACTGCATAACGCAGCACGTGTTTCCACGGGCCGTCGTCGGCGTGAGCCATACGGCCCAGCCCCAGCAGCAGCCCCCACGTTGTGCCTAAAATCACGCAGATAATGGTGCACTTGATGGTCATCAGCGCGCCCTGCATAAATAACGGCGCGTATTCTGAGATTATCTCCCAGCGAAATCCGGTCATACCTGTCCTTGTTGGGGCCGGAGCGGCCCCGATTGAAAATTACTCTGCCGGGAGGGTTGGAACGTTGTTGTCAAACCAGGTGGCGTAAATTTTAGCGTAGGTGCCGTCGGCGATGATTTTCTTCAGGCCAGCGTCGATTTTACCCTTCAGCTCGGCGTTGCCTTTAGCCACCGCAATGCCGAAGTACTGGCGTTCAAACTTGCTGTCCGGAACCAGCTTCAGCGGTTTCTCCGGGTGGGATTTGATGTAGTACTTCACCACGCCGACGTCGCCAACTGCGGCGTCGATGCCGTCTTCGGTCAGCTCCTGCAGCATCAGCGGGGTGTTATCGAAACGTTTGATATCAGTGCTGTTTTTACCCAATACGTCGGACACAACGATGTCGCCGGTGCTGGAGTTAACCACGCCCACTTTTTTGCCTTTCAGGGCGGTAACGGAGTCTACTTTAGAGTCGGTCGGTACCACGATGGACTGCTCGGCCGGGAAGTACGGGGTGGAGAAATCGACCATCGCTTTACGCTTGTCGGTGATGGTGATGCCGGAAATGATGATGTCGCGGTCGCCGGAGTTCAGCGTGGCGAAAATGCCTTCCCACGGGGTGTTAACCAGCTTGATATCAAAGCCTTCCGCCTTCGCGACGGCTTTGATGATATCGATATCAAAACCTTCCAGCTGCTTCTGGCTATTTTCGTATTCAAACGGACGGTAGGTGCCGCCGGAACCCACAACGTAGGTTTGGGCCAGCGCCTGTGCAGAGCTGAACAACGCCGCGAGTAAACACCCGCCAACCACTACTGATTTCATCGCTTTAGTGAACATAGAAGCCCCTGGATATATGATGTTTTTATGCAGTTAATATGCATAAAAATACATAATTAGCCGAAAGGCAGCAACAGATAATTCACCATGAGCGACAATTACTGGCACTGAGGCTTAAGAATGGCGTCCAGCACCGGCACCATATCCGTGCGCCAGGCCCCCTCTTCCCCATCATAGAATTTTTCATCGCCGTTGATCGCATACGGGATCTGCGCTTTTTGCAGCTCACAGGCGACAAACGTCGCCATCGCAACCTGCTGATCGAGCGGTAATTTGCTGCCTGGCGACCAGTTACCCACCCAGGAAAGATGGCCGGTTTTCTGCTGCCAGCGCACGGCCGTTTCAATGCGGGCATGAATCGCGGCTTTTTCAGCATCCGTGCCGGTGGTCCACTGGTTTTTTCCGTTCCAGGTTTTGCCATTCCAGTTTTTCGGGCCGCTCGGCATCAGATGCCAGTCAGCCATGACCAATCCGTGGCGGGATTCAGGTATTTTAAGCGTACTCAGCGCTTCCGGAGAGGCGTGGTTGCGGGGTGCGACAAAGATGTGCCGCTGCGGACTGATTTTATGAATCGCCTTCACGGTTTTGTCGTAAATTTGGTTCAGCAGTTGAGGATTGGTGCTGAGTTTTTCCTCCGGCTGCCCGATAATATCGAACACCAACGAATCATCGTTTTTAGCAAAGAACCGCGCCACGGTCGTCCACCACTCGACGATATCCTCTGCGTTGTCCGAGGTCGGCTTGGCTTTCAGCTCCGCCGCCCGGTAGCTTATCACCGGCACGATATGGTACTGCTCGCAGGCATCCACAATGCGCCGCAGATGCACCAGCTTTTGATGCGTTATCGGCCCCGCAACACGAATGCGGACGTGGCCAAACCCGCGCTGCTGGAAATCACGCACCGTCAGAGGATCGAACTCACGAATGCCTCGCTCCGTTACCGCCCAGTCAACGTTCATCCCCACCCCAAGCTGACTGGTCCAGGTGGGCGGCAGGGCTTCCTGTTGCGCAGCAAACGCGCTGGCACAGAAAGAGAGGGCAACCAGAATAAGAGTCGGCTTTAACATCGGCGGCACGTTACTTAGCGAAGGAAAACTAATATTTAGCATGCTTTTACCGTTTGCGGGGAGTGAGGATTGCAATAAAAAATGAATGGTGATGCCGAGTGTGAAGGATTGCCAAAGCGGACTACTCGTCGCTGAGCACAATGCCAAGCCTGTTCGCCATCTTCACAATCTCTTCAACCACTTCTGGCGCTGAAAATATCCCGCAGGCTTCACGCTGAAACGCCAAATCCTCAGGACCAGCTCTGTCACCGTAAAAAAGGAAAGCACTGCTGTCATCATGCTGTCGGGACTTCCAGACCATGCCGTCAATCGTGGGATTTTGATAATGAATCGCGCACGCCCAGCGCTGCGTTTGCGGGTACACCAGACGATCGCTTAAAAGAAATAACTGCTTTGATAACCGCATCCGGTAGAGGTCTGCCGTTTTAAGCGTCACCAGCGTCAGGTCTCGCTTAATCACCAGTTGACTCATTCCCCAGTGCCGCCACGGCCTGATGGATAAAAACCCCCGCCGCTCGCCGCCAATCAGGTCGTGAAAAAGCGTTTCTGCCAGCGCCCCTGCCATGCTGTCTGCCGCATACAGGCTCGGAACCAGCCGCCCCTGCGAATCTTTAAAGGGGCTGAATCTCGCACCGTAATCGTTGCCGGTTAGCTCGCGCCCAGGATTAAAACTGTTTCCAGGCCAGGTCATAGCATGACAGCGATAAAGGATCTTTCCCGCCGGTAAAGTTTCTTTAAAAATCGGGATCGCGTCCCCCGGCTCAGGGAGTTCAGGGGCAAGCAGCACAGGCTCACCAAAAGGGGCTCTCGTTTTGGCCTCATCACTCGGCGCCATCCTGCAGCCTCCTGACCTCATATTCAGCAGCCTGGAGCACGTTCGCCGGATAAGTGGACACCATTTCGGCAGGCGTTTTTCCTGCAAGCAGGCCGTTAGAGGTAGCAAACCATTCGGCCAGCCCCCAGGCCGTTTTGTGCTCAGCGAAGGTGTCCAGAATCGCTTTCATCACCGGCAGAGGACGGTAGTTTTCATCAAGGCCATAGCGCGGATAGACGTTCCCAATGCCGTGTTTAATCACTGAGAAAATTTTTCCGGCCGCCTTCCAGCGCGTTGGCTGAGCCGAGACATTCTTTGTCGAGTAACCGCCCAGCATGGCGATTTCATGCGTGGTCAGCCAGCCTTCGTCCGTTAATCGCTCCCTGGCCTGCACCAGTCGCGCCTGGTTGATAACCCCGCGCTGTTGAGCCAGTGAGGGCGAACCGCTTTGCTTAGGGTAATGTCTTGCCGGGTTCGCACTGTAGCTTGCTGATGGTTCATGGGCGACAAGGGCTCCCTCACCGAAAAGCTTCTCGCCGTAGAGTTCCACCAGCTTTTCATAGCCGTCATTAAGTTCCAGCCCCTGCTGCTGCGCTTGTAGCTCTTCGGTCGCCTGCAGCAGGTGAGTGAGTTGGGTATGCAGTCCTTCCAGCCCGGAAACGCCGCCGCGCAGCGCAAGCTGCAGGGTCAGCCCTGCTTCGCGCTTGCTGTTTTGCTCGCGAACACCTTTTGCTAGCGTGAGTTTTACGCTCTCGCTGTCAAACAGCACCCGGTCTTTTTTCTTCTCAATGCGCCCGATTTGTCTGGATATCATAGCCCCTCCAAAATAACCTTTCTAACCAACCTAACCTTAATAACCCTTACCACTTTATAAGTTTGCATAAAAAATGTCCAGACTGGAGAGCGTTATCTGGAAAGCATCGCCATAAAAAAAGCGCGACGTCTCCGCCGCGCTTCGTAATCACTCAAGAAAACTTATTTTAATTCAGGCCAGTACTCTTTGTTCGCCTCAACCAGGTCGTCCAGGATAGCTTTGGCGACGGACGCGCTCGGCACGGTTTTCGACAGGGTGATCGCCTGCCACAGTTTCTGGTAAGAGCGGTGCTCCCAGGCATCCACCACCAGTTTTTCCACCGCAACCTGCTGGCTCATCAATCCTTTCTGGAACTGAGGGATGTTTCCCACCACCAGCGGTTCCGGCCCGTCTTTGCCGACCAGGCAAGGAATTTCAACCATCGCTTCCGGGTCGAAGTTATTGATGGCCCCGTTGTTCGGCACAATCAGCAGCATTCGCTCCTGGGTGTTAAAAGCAATCGCCGTCGCAAGGTCAACGATGTAGGAGGCGTGTTCATCAATTTCCAGCTCGCCTGCGGAGGATTTCCCCGCGCTGATAATGGCGTTGCAGGAGCCAAATACGTGTTTCTCACGGTGATCCATCACCTCATTCGCCCTGGTACGCTGCGGGTTGGAGTGCTGCACCACGTAGTCAGGATAGAGATAGTATTTCAGGTAGGTGTTCGGCAGCGTATCGGGGTCGAGCGCCCAGACATCCTTCGCTTTGGCAAAGGTGTCGTTCCAGCTGGCTTCTGTACCGTGCTCGTCCGTTGGCGGCACGTAACCATGTTTAGCGACATGTTCGCGAATTTTCGGCATCAAATCGTTGCCGTCTTTATCTTCAACGTGGGTCCACCAGCCAAAGTGATTCAGCCCGTAGTAACGCACCTTCATCTCTTTGCGGTCCTTCAGGCCCACAATCTGCGCCATGCGGCTTTCAATGCCGATAGGCATATCGCAGATATTGAGGATTTTTGAATTCGGGCGCAGGCGACGGGTCGCTTCCGCCACGATAGCCGCCGGGTTGGAGTAGTTGAGCATCCAGGCGTTTGGCGAATATTTTTCCATGTAATCCACCAGCTCCAGCACGCCGCCGATTGAGCGCATGCCGTAGGCTATCCCGCCCGGGCCACAGGTTTCCTGCCCGAGCACGCCGTGGCGCAGCGGAATTTTCTCGTCTTTTTCGCGCATTGGATATTTGCCCACGCGAATATGCGCCATCACAAAATCCACGTCGCTGAACGCTTCCTGCGGGTCGGTGGTGTAGCTGAAGTCGATATCCGGCGCCTGCTCTTTCAGGATGATTTTGCAAGCCTCGGCGATGGTCTCCTGACGCGACCCGTCGTTATCATAGAACTTCAGCGCACGCAGCGGGAAGCGGTTCTGGTTAGCCAACAGCATCAGCACGATGCCTGGGGTAAAAGTACTGCCGCCGCCTGCTACAACTACCGAGAATTTTTTCATGATACTGCCTCCGTCATGGATGGATTTTCGTCTGAGACTTGCTGCTTAATAAGGGTTTCAATCTGGTCGCGAATTTGCGGGACATGCAGCCCGACAATCACCTGAATGCCGTTGCCGCTGCGCACCACGCCGTGGGCGCCAAGGGCTTTAAACACTTCGTCGGCTTCGGTCAGCGCCATATCGGCGAGCGTGATACGCAGGCGAGTAGCGCAGTTATTGAGGCTGCCGATGTTCGCCGCGCCGCCAAGCGCCTGCAGGATGCCATAGGCCTGGCCGTGTTTTGCGTCCTGGCTCACCGCCGCGCTGGTTTGCTGGCGAGCGGCCTGGTAATCAGCCTTGCTGTAGAGTTTGATTTCGCTGTCTTCCCGGCCTGGCGTTTTCAGGTTGAAGCGCAGGATTAAGGCGCGGAAAACCACGAAGTAGACGCCGGTAAAGGCGATGCCGATGCCTATCTGGGTAAAGACCATCGACGCGTGGTTATGGAACATGGGGATCCAGTTTTGCGGCAGGAACTGGTCAAGCAGGCCGCCGCCCATGTTGCCTACCACGCCCGCCATGTACATCACCGTTGCCATCGAGGCCGCCAGGAAGGCATGCACAGCGAACAGCAGCGGGGAGATAAACAGGAAGGTGAATTCCAGCGGTTCGGTAATGCCGACCAGCATGGCGGTTAGCGTCGCGGGGATTAGCAGCCCGGCAACCTTCACGCGGTTCTGCGGTGAAGCGGTGTAGTAAAGCGCCAGCGCGATGCCCACCGAGCCAAACACCTTCGAGTTGCCGTGCAGGGCAAAGCCGCCTTCCGGGAACAGGGATTTCAGCGAAGCGGTGCTCTGGCTGAACTCCTGCAGATGCTGTGCCCAGTACACCTGAATGCCGCCTTCAACCGCCGCCGGGCCGAAGATGAACGGGCCGTAGACAAAGTGGTGCAACCCGGTGGGGATCAGGATGCGCTCAAGGAAGGTGTATACCCAGACGCCAAGCGCCCCGGCACCGCGTAAAAATGCCTGCAGCGATTCGATGCCGAGCTGCACTTTTGGCCAGCCGAGCAGCGTCAGCCAGGCGCAGGGGATCATCACAAGGAAAGCCACAATAACCACGAACGAGCTGCCCTGGAATATCCCCAGGAACACCGGCAGCGGCTTGTCAAAATAGCGGTTGTGAATGGCGGTGACGATGCCTGAGATAACAATTGCCCCGATGATACTGGTATCCAGCGTTTTAATGCCGGCCATCATCGTCAGGCCGCTGCCTGCGGTAGGTTCGAGGCTAAAGTCGACGCCGAAGTAATGCCCCCACGTCATCCCCATCGCGTTGATGAAATAGTTCCAGGTCAGGAAACTGACCAGCACCGCCAGGCAAGCTCGCGCCTGGGCCTGTTTCGCCAGGCCAATAGGCAAACCGACGGCGAAAATCAGCGGCATATTACGGAACACCGTCCAGCCGCCTTCTTCGATGATATGAACAATTTGAGCAAAAAGGGTGTCAGGTGCGGTGAGCGCCTCCCCAACAAACAGCGGGTTGCGCAGCATGATGGCAAGCCCGACCACGATCCCGGCAAAGGGGAAAAGCAAAACCGGGGTAAACATTGCACCACCAAAGCGTTGTATTTGACTGAGCATTTTTAAATCCTCATGTAACAACTTCATAAAGTAAGAGGCGGCCTTATTTTTTTAATCTGGCCTGAAACTGAGGATATGAGCCTCGGCGCACGCCCGCCGCGTCAGGCGCAGCGATTCGTGATCGTATTCATGGTTTTTATTTGGTCAAAGTTGTCTACTTTTAGTCTTGAAACTAGACAATTGATCGAAATGCAACGGCGAGATAAAGCCTGGAGATGTCCAGAAATGATCTACAAATCCATTGCCGACCGACTGCGGCTGCGGCTTAACTCCGCCGACTACACCATCGGCAGCCCGCTGCCCGGTGAGAAAAAACTCGCCGAGGAGTTTGGCGTTTCGAGAATGACCATCCGCAAAGCGGTGGCGCTGCTTATCGGCTGGGGGCTGGTTACACGTCGCCAGGGCAGCGGCACATGGGTCACTAAAAAAGATGTTCACCACGAAACCACCAATCTGACGGGGTTTGTGGAAGTGATGCACAGCCAGGGAAAAGAGGTGCTGAGCGAGGTGCTGGAGTTTAACGTGATGCCAGCGCCACCGGCGATTGCCAGCCTGCTGCGCATTAAAATAGACGAGAAAATTTACTACTCCCGCCGCGTGCGCGCCGTCGGCGGTAAGCCGCTGATGGTGGAAGACAGCTACATGCCGGTAAAGCTCTTCCGTAACCTGTCGCTGGCCCACCTTGAAGGGTCAAAATTCAGCTATATCGAAGACGAATGCCAGATAATCATTAGCGGCAACTATGAAACGCTGACGCCGGTTCTCGCCGACGCCAAAACGGCCAGGCTGCTGAACATCGCGGAGGCGACGCCTATTCTGCGCATCACGTCGCTCTCCTACAGCGATAAAGGCGAGTTTCTTAACTATTCGGTGATGTTCAGAAATGCCAGCGAATACCAAGTGGATTATCACCTACGCAGGGATCATACGAGGGTGCCGCCCGAACAGCCGGGCGGCGGTGAGCTATAGACCCCAAAACAGCAGCACCAGCAGTTGGGGAGTAATAATGCGCAGGAACATCACCAGCGGGTAAACCGTGGCATAAGAAAGCGCGGCCGCACCGCTGGATGCATGCAGCCCGTTGGCAAAGGCCAGCGCAGGCGGGTCGGTCATCGAGCCCGCCAGCATGCCGCACAGCGTCAGGTAGTTCATCTTCGCCAGCAGGCGAGCAAGCAGGCCGACGGTAATCAGCGGAATAGCCGTGATCAGAATGCCGTAGCCAATCCAGCTTACGCCGTCGCCCGCCAGCAGCGTGTCGATAAAATCCCCGCCGGACTTAAGCCCGACCACCGCCAGAAACAGCACGATGCCCAGCTCACGCAGCGCCAGGTTTGCGCTCGGCGGCATAAACCAGTACAGCTTGCCGATGCTACCAATGCGCCCAAGGATCAGCGCCATAATCAGCGGTCCACCAGCCAGCCCAAGGCGCAACGCGGCCGGGAAACCGGGGATAAACAGCGGAATGGAGCCCAGCAGTACGCCAAGCCCGATGCCGATAAAGACCGGCAGCATTTGTACCTGCTGCAGCTTGTGCTGCGCGTTACCGACTTCTGCGGCCACCGCATCTATCGATTGAGGGCGGCCCACGAGGTTGAGGATGTCGCCAAACTGCAGGCTGGCATTGCTGCTGGCCACCAGCTCCACGCCCGCGCGGTTAAGTCGTGAAATGACGACGTCGTATTTTTGTTTTAGATGCAGATCGCGGATCTTCTTGCCTAAAACCTTCTCATTCGTCACCACCACACGTTCAACCCGCAGATCCGTGCCTCGCGTTGAAAGCGAAGTCTCCACCTCGGTGCCGATCACCAGCAGCGCTTTGTGCAGATCCTTTTCCGCCCCGACCAGGTGCAGCAGGTCGCCGGTCTCAACAAGGGCGCCTGGTGAAGGCACCATCAGCAATTCACCACGCTTGAGGCGGGAACAGATTATCTCGTCACTGTTAAGAATAGGGATGTCCTGAATTGCCAGGCCGTTCAGGTTGGGGTTGGCAACGCAGATATTGATGGTCTGCAGCTGAGCGTGATTTTGCCCGCTGCTGGCTTCAAACTGCTGCGCTTCTTTGTCGACGCTAACGCGAAATGCTATGCGCAGTAGCCACATGGTCATCAGGATGCCGCAAATCCCAAACGGGTACGCCATCGCGTAGCTCATCCCCATGTGGTCAACCAATTGTGCTGGCGTGCCGAGATCGGTGAGGATCTGCTGCCCCGCCCCCAGCGCGGGGGTATTGGTGACCGCACCGGAGAAGATCCCCAGCACCACCGGCAGCGGAACATCAAACAGCTTATAGACCACGGCGGTGACCAGCGCGCCCAGCACGACGATCAGAATAGCGAACAGGTTAAGCCGCAGGCCGGAGACGCGGAGCGAAGAGAAGAATCCGGGCCCAACCTGAATACCGATGGTATAGACAAACAGGATCAGCCCAAATTCCTGAATAAAGTGCAGCATGTCACCGTTCAGGCCAATCCCGGCCTGATTAACAAAGTGGCCGACAATAATCCCGCCAAACAGCACGCCTCCGATACCGAACCCTACGCCACGGATCTTGATATTGCCGATCCACAGGCCCACTACGGCGACCAACGCCAGCATGCTGACGGTTAACGCTATTCCACTCATACTATAATCCCTGTGAATAACATTATTGTTACCAGGGATTCTGGCAGAGCTTCGGGCAGGTTAATGGGGCGGAGAGCACAAAAAAGGCCCCATTTTCAGGGGCCTCAGGTTTGCTGGCAAAATTCACTGTACGTTGAAAGGCTGAACACCGATCGAATAAAAACAATGAATACTTTTCTCTGGTTTGCCCCAAACAGCCGAAAACCACGTTTTTCGGCTGTTTGTCATCAATATTAAGGCCCCATTTTCAGGGGCCTTAATACTTAATAAAAGAATCTTAATTAGCTATTAAGCGCGGGGCGTTCGCTAATGGCGATCCGCTGCGGAGCAATTTCTTCTGGGATTTCGCGTACCAGGTCAATATGCAGCAGGCCGTTGGTGAACGTTGCCCCTGAAACCTGCATATGCTCGGCCAGGGTGAAGCTCAGGCTAAACGGCTGAGTCACCAGCCCCTGATGCAGCCAGTTGACCTCTTTTTCCGGTTTAACCGGGGTGCCCTTCACGCTCAGGCGGGTGCCTTCCAGCTCGATATCGAGATCTTCCTGGCGGAAACCGGCCAGCGCCAATGTGATGCGATAATGGTTATCGTCGCTCTTTTCGATGTTATACGGCGGGAAGCTCTGGCTTTCGCTGCTGGACTGGAGCGCGTTCGCTAACTTGTCAAAACCGATCCATTGACGCAGCAGTGGGGATAAATCGTAGTTACGCATAGTGTTTTCTCCTTCTTTGAAGCAAGAAATTACCCTGCCCGTATGCGAACGGGCATGATTGGCTCCCTGACGGCAAGCCAGCTGATGACGGGCCGCGATGTGCGACCCGATAAAATTAGTTAATTTCGATGCGGCGAGGCTTCATCGATTCTGGAATTTCACGCTCCAGCTCGATGTACAGCAGGCCGTTAACCAGGCTTGCACCACGTACGTGGATGTTTTCTGCAAGCTGGAATTTGCGTTCAAAGTTACGCTCAGCAATACCCTGATAGAGATAGGTACGCTCTTGCTGCTCGTCTGCGTGCGCGCCTTTAACAATCAGCAGATTGTCCTGGGCGGTGATATCCAGTTCGCTTTCGGCGAAACCGGCGACGGCAATAGCAATGCGATAGTGGTTTTCATCCACTAATTCAACGTTGTACGGAGGGTAGCCGCCGTTGCTTTGGCTCTGGTTGCTTTCCAGCAGGTTAAACAGGCGGTCAAAACCGATGGCGGAACGGTAGAGCGGAGAAAGATCGAAGTTACGCATATCAAATAGCTCCTGAAATCAGCGAGTAAGATGTAAAAGCCTTCCCTTTGGACAGGCCATGAACCTGAGCACCCAATCGGCGTACTCGTTTTGGTTACCCTACTAAAATGTGGCCCGCTTAAAATTTTTCAAGGCGTCTTACGGCAAATTTTTTGCGTCTGGCGATTTCCTTACATAGACTGGCAAACAGCATAAAAGGTTAAAAATATGCGATAGCCGCCGCAGAGCGGAACGACGGGCATTTTTAAACCACTGGCGGGTGTTATAACTCCGCAGGTGCTGGTACTCCGCCAGCCATTGAAGATGACAGCAAAATGATAATGAGAAACTGGTTTTCAACTCTGGTGCTTAGCAGCGGGCTGTTCTTACTCACAGGCTGCTCCAGTATGATGTCGCACAGCGGGGGCAAAGAAGGTGTTTATCCGGGCACCCGTGCAAGCGCGGCAACGCTTGGCGACGACGAAACAAGCTGGGCCATCAAGCCCCTGGTTGCGCTGGATCTGCCGTTTACCGCCGTGCTGGATACGGTGCTGTTGCCGTGGGATATGTTCCGGAAGGATAACTCGGTGAGATCGCGTGTTGAAGCCAGCGAGAAACAGAATCTGGCCACTAATTCCGTTATCCCACCGGCAGAACTTCCTCATTAAGCGGCTTAAAGCCCGGTTTCCGCGCTCCATAGCTGGCGGAAACCGTCGATCTCCTGCATCCAGGCGACCTGCTTGCCGTCCGGAGAAAAGACGATAGCATCGCCGGAAGGCGCTTCCCCTTCCGCTGCACCTAATGTCGTAATCGCTCCGCTTTGCGCGTCACACAGCACCACGCGTCCCTGCTGCACAAACCCCAGAACCTTCCCTGAAGGATGCCAGTTAAAGGCCGACTGCACGCCGTGTTCGCCGTGGGTGACCTGCCGTGGCTCGCCGCCGTTCGGGGAAAGCGTCCAGAGCTGTACCACGCCGCTGTCGTCCCGCATCAGGAAGGCAAGCTGGCTGCCGTCCGGGCTGCTGCGCACCCAATGACGAGGCTGATTCACCAGGCCCGGATAGCGGCGCTCGTGGGTAAAGGTCAGCCTGCGCTGCATCACGTCTTTTGGCGGCGCCGGCAGCGTGCTTTCAGTGCCGCACAGCGGTTCGCTTCCGGCGAGCTGATAAGCCTGCGCTTCATCAGGTAGATCCACGATAAACAGCTCAGGCACTTTTTCGCCGCTTGCGGACCGGGTATCGCCGATAAACGCCAGCGCCCAGCGCTGGAGGCTGCCGTCTGGCTTGCGATAACCATGCTCACCGACCCAGCCTTCTTCGTAGGCGCGGTTAATCTCATCGCTGCCGGGCTGCGGCTGCGGCGTTGTGCGACTCACCAGCACGCAATAATGGCTGCCGTCATATTCACGCGGGTGCTGCCTGGGTGGCGTGACGGGCCCAAAAGGCAACGCAATGCCGACGTTGCGCAGATCTAAACGCTCATCAAGCTCGTGCATCACGTGGTCGTTGTAGGTAAAGCTCAGGCGGCTGCCGTCCGGGCTCCAGACGTGAACGTGGCTGCCGCCGCGCAGTGCGCCAGGGGTATAAGGCGAGGTAATGTCCATCGCATCAAGATTGCTGGCCTCGCCCTTGTTCACAACCACGCCACGGCGGTGATGGAAGTCATAATGCCAGTCGGCATCCGGGTTTTCCGGGCCGTGGATAAAGACGTAACGCTCCGGCTGTTGCGGATTCACGGTCACCACGCCAACGTGGGCCCCTTCAGGCGCGCGATAGACCACTTCGACATCGCCGTTCAGGATATTGACTCGCTCGATGGTTGCACCGGTAAAAGAGGCGCCCGATGGCCGCACGTCGAAGGCCAGCCACTGGCTGTCCGGCGTCCAGGTGTTAACGTTGGTAAGCTGATGATGACGCGGTGCGAAGGTGAGTTGTTTTATCACGGTTTTGCCCTGAAGCGCTGAGTACGCTTCAGGGTAAAAGAATTAGTCCGGCCTTTCCACTTTGCCCCGCAGCCACGTGCAAAACTGGCGGGTTAGCGGGTCATTTTCGCTGTCACGATGGATAAGCCACGCCCAGTCTGCGCCGCGCACGGTTTGCTCCACCAGCGGGATGAGCTGCTCGTTTGCCCTTTTTCTTTCCGCCAGCAGCTGGCTAACAAGCGCGATACCCAGCCCGTCTGCGGCCGCATCCAGCAACAATCCTGGGTCAGAGAAGTTCAGCCCCTGACTTTGCTGGCCGACGTCCGCACCTCCGGCCACGCTCCAGTGCTCCCAGCTCATCTCACGCTCGCCGTGAAGCGTTGTCCGCAGCTCTTCCGGCACCTTCAGCACATTGGGGTGACAGGCCGGATAAAGTCTATCCTTGTACAACACCTCGAAAATACATTCCGCCTGCTGGCTGACGTCGTCCCGGATAGCCACGTCGATAGTTTCGCCGGCCATATCCGGCGGGTCAAAGCTGGTAAACAGCCACAAATCCGTTTCCGGGTGCTGGCGGTTAAAGTCCGCCAGATTGGGCAGCAGCCAGTGCCTGGCGAAGGCTGGCGTAGCGTTCACGATAAGCTGGTTCGGCTTGCGGTACTGATCGAGGCGGCGGATGCCCACGGCCAGCTGTTGCAGCATAACCTGCGCGGTGCTGTAGAGATCCTGCCCGGCGTCCGTCAGGCTGACGCTGCGCCCGCTGCGAAAGAACAGCGGCTGTTCCAGATAAGCCTCCAGGCTGCGGACCTGCTGGCTGATGGCCGACTGGGTGAGATGCAGTTCAGACGCAGCCTGGTGAAAGCTTCCCAGGCGCGCGGCGGCTTCAAACCCGCGCAGGGCATTTAACGGTGGCCAGTGTTTTAACATTTCGATAAGCCAGGCTAATCAGATGTCCGCTAAATATATCGTTGGAAGCCGAATTCAGCCAGTGGTGAAATATCTACCTGCAACACTGAGCAGAATTTCTTACGTTAAAACAGCTATACGGGAGTCCGGTATGTCAACACGTCGTGAATTTATTAAATGTGCCTCCGTGCTGGCCGGGATGGGCATGGCGGGCTCTCTGGGGCTGCCGTTATCCGCCCTCGCGGCGGCGAACGCTGGCTGGCGCATGCCGGACGAAGGGGAACAGCAGCAGCGGGCGTTTATCGCGTTTGGCGCTCAGCGAGCCATCTGGAAAGATTTTACCCCCGGCGTGCAGGATGCCCTGGGCCGCATCGCGCACGCTATCGCCGGTTACCAGCCGCTGACAGTTTTTTGCCGCGAACACGAACGCGAGCTGGCGGAGGAAAAATGCGGCAGCCACAACGTGACCTACGTGGTGACCGGGCTGGACGACATCTGGATGCGGGATACCGGCGCGTGCTTTGTCACTTCGCCAGAAGGAAAGCTCGGCGCGGTGGGCTTCAACTTCAACGGCTGGGGCAATAAACAGCGGCACAGCAAGGACACTTTGCTGGCGGCGTTTATGGCAGAAAAATACGGCGCGACGCCGTTTATCCGCAGCGCCCTGGTGGGCGAAGGCGGCGGGATTGAGGTGGACGGACACGGGACCGGCATCATGACCGAAAGCAGCTGGGTCAACGTCAACCGCAATCCGGGCTGGAGCCGCGATCGGGTCGAACAGGAGCTGAAAACGCAGCTCGGCCTGAGAAAAATCATCTGGCTGCCGGGGATTAAAGGGAAAGATATCACCGACGCCCACGTCGATTTTTACGCCCGTTTTGTTGAGCCAGGCGTGGTGATCGCCAACCTGGATCCCGACCCGGATTCCTGGGACCACAAGGTGACCCAGGCACATCTGGAGATCCTCAGGCAGGCAACCGACGCCGATGGCCGCAGGCTACAGGTTCACAGCGTCACGCCGCCGCAGGAGCCGCGTGAAAGCCGCTTCAGCGAAGAGAACCCGGATTTTGCCGCCGGGTACATCAACTACTTCGTGATCAACGGCGCAATTATCGCCCCGGAGTTTGGCGATGAAGAAACGGATGAGGCGGCGTTTCGCCTGCTGTCGACGCTTTACCCTGGCCGGGAGGTCGTGCAGCTGAACATCGACGCGATTGCCGCCGGAGGCGGGGGCATTCACTGCGTCACTAATCAGTTACCCGCAGTGAAATAACAAAAGGGAGCGCACCCGGCGCTCCCCTTTCTCTCATTAACCGACCCTTTCCACTTTCCCCACCAGCAGGATGTAAGAAAGCGCACCCAGCAGCGCTACCACGGAGATATAAACCAGCGCCGGAGCGAAGCCGTAGCTTTGCGCGAGATAGCCAATCACCAGCGGCACGGTGATCCCGCCTAGGCCGCCGACAAAGTTAAATACTCCGCCCGTCAGGCCAATCAGGCGCATTGGTGCCAGGGAAGACACCAGCGACCAGGTGATGGACGCAAAGCCGTTGCCGAAGAAGGCAATCGCCATCAGCGTCATGATCCACACCGGATCGTTGGTGTAGTTGGCGCCCATAATGCAGGTGGAAATCAGCAGCCCGCAGATGATGGGCGCTTTACGCGCAATACCCAGCGAGTAACCTTTGCGCACCAGGCGATCCGCTACCCAGCCGGAGAGCAACACCCCGAAGAACGCCGCCAGGAACGGCACAGTGGTCATAAATCCGGCCTTCAACGCGGTAATGCCTTTTTCCTGCGTCAGGTAGTTCGGGAACCAGGTCAGGAAAAACCAAAGGGTAGACGTGACGGCAAATTGCCCGAGGTAAACGCCCACTAGCTTACGGTGGAACACCAGTTTCCAGTCGGCGGCGCTGAGCGGCTTACGCGTTTTCTTTTCGGCCGGTGCATCGCCGTCCACCAGGCCACCACCTTCGCGGATGTAGTCCAGCTCGGCGGTGTTGATACCTTTGCTTTTACGCGGCGGCTGATAAACCTTGAACCAAATCAGCGACCAAATAATGCCGATCCCGCCGGTCACGATAAATACCCAATGCCAGCTTAAAAGCTCCTGAATCCAGATCAGCAGCGGCGTTAAAAACGCCAGGCCAACAAACTGCCCTGAGGTGTAAAACCCTACCGCAGAAGCACGCTCGTGTTCCGGGAACCAGCTCGTCACCATGCGGTTATTGGTCGGGAACGCCGGTGCCTCAAAGATACCGGTGATGGCGCGCAGGCCAATCAGAGACATAAGCCCGGTGGCGAACCCCTGAAACAGCGTGGCGACGGACCAGCCGAAAATAACAATAAAGTAGGTCAGACGGGAGCCCACGCGGTCGAGGAACCAGCCGCCCGGGATCTGGCACAGGGTATAAAGCCAGGCAAAGGCCGAGAAGATATAGCCCATTTCCGTTTTGGTGATACCGAACTCGGCCTGAATATGGGCCGACGCGACCGCGAGGTTGGCGCGGTCAACGTAGCAAATCACTACCGTAATAAAGATCATCGCCAGCGTTAAATAACGGCGGCGCGTAGGTTTCACCGCAGTTGCAGAAATATCCATGATATTTCGTCTCCAGAATATGGCATGGCGATGTTACTCACCATGCCCTGTTATACAGAGGGTGTTTATAATGTTTTATTTTTTACTGCAGACTTCAGGCGTTATTTATTTACCATTCAGCCACTGAACCGTCGGCATGACGCCATAAAGGATTTCGCCAGTCGGTGACATTTTTACTGCGGGCAATCACCTGCTCTTCGTCAATTTCAACGCCAAGACCCGGCTTCATCAACGGCAGGAAGTAACCGCCGTCCATTTTGAAGTCATCTTTATTTTTCACGAAGTCGAGCAGCTCGGCGCCTTTGTTATAGTGAATGCCCATGCTTTGCTCCTGGAATACCGCGTTGCGGGAAACAAAGTCGATGTGCAGGCAAGCCGCGAGCGCAATTGGCCCCAGCGGGCAATGCGGTGCCAGAGAAACATCATAAGCTTCTGCCATTCCGGCAATTTTGTAGCATTCGGTGATACCGCCTGCGTGAGAGAGATCGGGCTGAAGAATGGCAATCCCGCCTGCTTCCAATACGCGTTTAAATTCAAAGCGAGAGAACATGCGTTCCCCGGCCGCAATAGGTATATGCGTTTGCGCCGCCAGACGTGGATAATATTCAGCCTGCTCTGCCAGAACCGGCTCTTCAATAAACAGCGGACGATAAGGTTCAAGCTCTTTAATTAATACTTTTGCCATCGGGGCGCTAACCCTGCCGTGGAAATCAAGGCCAAACTCAATTTCATTGCCGAAGGTTTCGCGAATTTGCGCCACGGTATTTACTGCGGCGTCAACGGCGCGGGAATTATCAATAATGCCCATTTCCTCGCAGCCGTTTAATTTAAAAGTATCAAAACCAATTTTGCGTAAAGATTTAATCCCGTCGATCACTTCCGCCGGGCGGTCGCCGCCTACCCAGCTGTAGGCTTTAATTTTATCCCGCACCAGGCCGCCCATCAGCTGCCACACCGGCGCGTTGAGCACCTTACCTTTAATGTCCCACAGCGCCTGATCGATACCGGCAATCGCGCTCATCAGAATCGGGCCACCGCGGTAGAACCCGCCGCGATACATCACCTGCCACAGGTCGTTAATGCGGGCCGGATCCTGGCCAATCAGGTATTCACTTAGCTCATGAACCGCCGCCTCAACGCTGCGCGCCCGGCCTTCGATAACCGGCTCACCCCAGCCCACTACGCCCTCGTCAGTCTCAATTTTCAGGAACATCCAGCGCGGCGGTAAACGGTACGTCGTCAGTTTGGTAATTTTCATTGCACGGCCTCTTGATACGCTTTAACAAATGCTTTTGCCCTTTCGCTGGTGCGGCTCACCGGCTGCCCGGCGCGGTATAAATCGCTGCCCAGCCCTGCTCCCGCGCAGCCAGCCTGCAGCCAGATATGCAGGTTTTCCGGCGTGACGCCGCCGACGGCAAATACCGGCACATCCGGCGGAAGCACGGCTTTCAGCGCCTTGATGTAGTCCGGCCCGAAGGCAGAAGAAGGGAAAATTTTCAGCGTCTGAGCGCCCGCATCCAGCGCGGAGAAAGCCTCGGAGGCCGTCGCACAGCCTGCACAAACCATCATCCCGTTTGCTACGGCGCGGCGTATCACCTCGGGCTGGGTGTTCGGCGTGACCATGAGCTTGCTGCCCATCGCCGCCAGCTCATCCACCTGCTCCGTCTTGAGCACCGTACCCGCCCCGATTAGCGCTTTATCGCCGAACTCCGTGACCATAGAAGCGATGCTTTGCTGCCACTGGGGGGAGTTGAGGGGAATTTCCACCGCGTCAAAACCGGCGTCCAGCAATGCGCTCACGTGCGCCTGAACCTCCAGCGGGGTGATGCCGCGTAAAATCGCGATCAGCGGAAGCTTAGTTTGCCACTGCATTTGCAATACTCCTTATTCCTGCCTGGAAAGCACTGTCGCCATCCACTACCTGGCTGCTAAAGCCGAGCAGGGATAAGGCCGCCTGGTAGCGGGCGCTGAGCGCAGGATTGGCGACAATAGTGACGGGCTGCCCGGTTGAACAGGCGAAGCGGCGCGTCATCGTTGCGGCTTCGCTGCCAATCAGCAGCCCGGAAAGGAAATCGCTAACCTGCTCTCGCGGTAGCTTGCCCAGCACGTGAGCGGCGCGTACTTCAAACAGCTGCGGCAGCAGGTCGCCGCCGTGAACCCCGTGCTCAAGCCCGGCGTTGAACGCCTCGGGGCTGGCCTGTTGTTCTGGCAGGCCGGTGCCAATCAGGGAGTGCTGAAGCAGCAGATGGTGCAGTTCGCCGGTCAATACGGTGCGGAAATCGAGCACCGCCTGTTCATCGGTCTGCACCCATTTGCAGTGGGTGCCGGGCATAATATAAAGCGGAGCAGGATGCAGTGAGCGGGCACCCAGCAGCTGGGTCTCTTCGCCGCGCATCACATTTTGATTGTCATCGCGTTGCACGCACAGGCCAGGAATGATCCACGCCTGTTCGGCTACCGCCGTCATCTGTTCACTGAAAGTGGCAAAACGAGCAGGGCACGGCAGATATGGGGCAATTTTCCAGCCCGCGTTGCTGCCCACCATCCCTGCCATCAACACCGGCGTGGGCGTCTCTCGCCAGCCTGCAACCACCTCGCTAAACACCGCCTCCGGGGACCTGCCGCCCAGGCGCGTCACGCCTGAAGTACTTTTGCGGCTGTCGATGCACGCTCCGTCCTGGTAGAGCCAGGCGCGAAGGTTGGTCGATCCCCAGTCAATGGCGATGTAGCGAGATGTCATGTAATGTCCTTCAGTCGTTTGGTGGAGCTGGCGATCATGGTGAGCGCCGCCTGCTCCGCTGCCGCGCTGTCCTGATGACGGATAGCGTCATACAGCGCTTTATGCTCCTGGAGGGTTTTCGGCATATTGGCCTCATCGCCCATCCAGGTGCGTTCAAAAACGGCCCGCTGCAGGGAGCTGATAGCAATGCTCAGCTGCTGCAGCACCGGGTTATGCACAGACTCCAGCACCGCTTCGTGATAGCGAATATCCGCCTCATTAAACGCGTCGCGGTGCTGATTATTCGCCACCATGTCGTTCAGGGCGCTTTCTATCCGGGCCAGGTCATTCGACGTAGCGCGCTCCGCCGCCCAGCGGGCAATGGCGGGTTCAACCAGATTTCGCACTTCGCTCATCGCGGCTATCAGGCGTGGGTCGTAATCATTCGCCAGCACCCATTGCAGCACCTCGGTATCGAGGTAGTTCCACTGGTTTCGGGGCTGAACGAACGCGCCGCGGTAGCGCTTCATTTCAATCAGCCGCTTCGCCATCAGCGAGCGAAATACTTCCCGAATGATGTTGCGCGAAGTTTCAAACTCTTCGCACAAATCGGCTTCTGCCGGCAACGCTGCACCCGGCGCGTATTTTCCGCTAACGATTTGCTGCCCCAGCGTGACGATGATGCGGTCGGTTTTATTGAGGGTCATAACGGGTTCCTTGTGAACAAAGTCTTACCCGCTACTTTACCGCTCCCGCTGAATTTCACCGCATTTTTGAAGTACAAATGTGAGACCAGGTGCCGTTTCAATGCGTTCAATGTAGTACAATATATTGTAGTTGTACTACAATGTGGATCACATAATAGGCAATTGCTGAATGAAAGGATAAAAAAAACCCCGGCAGAGCCAGGGCAGCAGGAGAGAGAAGAAGGGCTTAATTCAGCACAAACTTCTCGATAGCGTAGGCAACGCCGTCCTCCAGGTTGGATTTGGTGACAAAGTTGCTGACGGCTTTTACTTTGTCGATAGCGTTGTCCATCGCCACGCCCATGCCCGCATATTCCAGCATCGCGATGTCGTTTTCCTGATCGCCGATGGTCATCACTTCTTCAGGCTTAATGCCCAGCTTCTCGGCCAGTGACTTCACGCCGGTGCCTTTGTTGACGCGCTTATCGAGAATTTCCAGGAAGTAAGGCGAGCTTTTCAGCAGCGTGTAGCGTTCAAAAACTTCCGCAGGAATTTTGGCGATGGCCTTGTCGAGGATGGCCGGCTCATCAATCATCATGACCTTCAGGAACTCGCCGTTTTTATCCATGTTTTCCGCTTCGCAGAACATCAGAGGAATGCTGGCGATAAAGGATTCATGCACCGTGTAATAGCTGATATCGCGGTTTGCGGTATACAGCGTGTGGCGATCAAGCGCGTGGAAGTGCGAGCCGACTTTGCGGGACAGATTTTCCAGGTAACGATAGTCGTCATAGCTCAGCGCCGTCTGGGCAACCGTGCTGCCGTCGCTGGCTTTCTGCACCAGCGCGCCGTTGTAGGTGATGCAGTAGTCGCCGGGCTTATCCATATGCAGCTCGCGCAGATAGCTTTCAACGCCAGCAAACGGACGACCGGTACAGATAACGACGTTCACGCCGCGTTCACGTGCCGCCGCAACGGCCTGTTTTACCGCCGGGGAGATGGTGTGGTCTGGCAGCAGCAGCGTGCCATCCATATCAATTGCAATCAGTTTTATGGCCATGGGATCTTCAGAGGTAATGGATTTACCTCATGCTAACGCGATTCCGCTCAAAAAACAGCAGCAAACTCCGGGGAAAAGGGGGATCAGAGGCGGCGGGCAAACTCCTCTTTTAAAAGCCCCGGACATAAAGCCGGGGCCAACAAAAAGGTCAGCTAAAAAGCTTACCTTTCAGTAAGTTAACACCCGCACTGAGCAGGTCATTATGGGCTTCCGGCGTGACTTCGCCGTTTGGCGACAGCGCGTCGATCACCTTCGGCAGGTATTCCGCCAGTAAAGCGGAAGCCGAGCCGGCATCCACGCCCAGTTTTTCCCCCAGCGCCGCAACGGACGGTGAACCCAGCGCCTGGGTTATCTGGTCGCCGCTCAGCGACTGATTTGTCCCGTTGCTGCTCAGCCACGAGGAGACGATTTCGCTTAAGCCCCCCTGGCGCAGCTTGTCCAACAGCGCCTGAATACCGCCCTGCTGTTCTACCCAGCTTAGAATGGCCTGATATTTACCGGCGTCGCCGTTTAACAGCGAGCCCGCAACCTGATCAAAAAGCCCCATGGTGTTTCCCTCTGTGATGTAGAAATTCGACAACGCAAAGTATAGCGCCCATAAAAAAAGCCGTGCTAAAAGCACGGCCTTCTTAATCGCTGACGTTCAATATTAGATATCGATGTTCGCAGCCTTCAGGGCGTTCTCTTCGATAAACGCACGGCGTGGTTCTACCGCATCGCCCATCAGGGTGGTGAACAGCTGGTCTGCAGCAATCGCGTCTTTAACGGTAACGCGCAGCATGCGGCGGCTGTCCGGATCCATGGTGGTTTCCCACAGCTGCTCCGGGTTCATCTCGCCCAGACCTTTATAACGCTGGATAGCCAGGCCACGACGGGACTCTTTCTGCAGCCATTCCAGCGCCTGCTCGAAGCTGGTTACCGGCTGACGACGTTCGCCACGTTCGATAAACGCATCTTCTTCGATCAGGCCACGCAGCTTCTCACCGAGTGAGCAAAGACGGCCGTATTCGCCCCCTTCAACAAACTCTTTTTCCAGCACGTAGTCGGTGTCCACGCCGTGAGTACGCACGCGCACAATCGGCTCAAACACGTTCAGCTCGCTGTTGCGGTGGATAGCGTATTTCCAGGTGCTGCCGTGCTCCTCTTTCTCGTTCAGCGTGGTAGTCAGCGCAGAAATCCACTGCGTCACTTTCGCTTCATCGATCAGGTCAGCCGCCTGCAGCGTTGGGTGATAAACCAGGTTGTTCAGCAGGTTGCGCGGATAACGACGCTCCATGCGGCCAATCATTTTCTGCGCGGTGTTGTACTCGGCCACCAGCTTCTCAAGCGGCTCACCGGCCAGAGCAGGTGCACTTGCGTTGGTGTGCAGGGTTGCGCCGTCAAGCGCGATGGAGATCTGATACTGATCCATCGCCTCATCGTCTTTGATGTACTGCTCCTGCTTGCCTTTCTTCACTTTGTACAGCGGCGGCTGCGCAATGTAGATGTGGCCGCGCTCAACGATTTCCGGCATCTGACGGTAGAAGAAGGTCAGCAGCAGGGTGCGGATGTGCGAACCATCCACGTCGGCATCGGTCATGATGATGATGTGGTGATAGCGCAGCTTGTCCGGGTTGTATTCGTCACGGCCGATGCCGCAGCCCAGGGCGGTGATAAGCGTCGCTACTTCCTGAGAGGAGAGCATCTTGTCGAAGCGCGCCTTCTCAACGTTCAGGATTTTCCCTTTCAGCGGCAGGATCGCCTGGTTCTTACGGTTACGCCCCTGTTTTGCAGAGCCGCCCGCAGAGTCCCCTTCCACAAGGTACAGTTCAGACAGCGCCGGGTCGCGTTCCTGGCAGTCCGCCAGCTTGCCCGGCAGGCCAGCAAGATCAAGCGCGCCTTTACGGCGGGTCATTTCACGTGCGCGACGAGCAGCTTCACGAGCACGAGCAGCGTCGATAATTTTGCCGACAACGATTTTCGCATCGCCAGGATGTTCAAGCAGGTATTCGGCCAGCAGTTCGTTCATCTGCTGCTCAACCGCGGATTTCACTTCCGAAGAAACCAGTTTGTCTTTGGTCTGGGAAGAGAACTTCGGATCCGGCACCTTCACGGAAACCACGGCAATCAGGCCTTCACGCGCATCGTCGCCGGTGGCGCTGACTTTGGCTTTTTTGCTGTAGCCTTCTTTGTCCATGTAGGCGTTCAGGGTACGGGTCATCGCCGCACGGAAGCCCGCAAGGTGAGTCCCGCCGTCGCGCTGAGGAATGTTGTTGGTGAAGCAGTAGATGTTTTCCTGGAAACCGTCGTTCCACTGCAGCGCCACTTCTACGCCGATACCGTCTTTTTCAGTGCTGAAATAGAACACGTTCGGGTGAATAGGCGTTTTGTTCTTGTTGAGGTACTCAACAAACGCCTTGATGCCGCCTTCGTAGTGGAAGTGATCCTGCTTGCCGTCGCGCTTGTCGTTCAGGCGAATAGACACGCCGGAGTTCAGGAACGAAAGCTCACGCAGGCGCTTAGCCAGGATGTCGTACTCAAATTCCACCACGTTGGTGAAGGTTTCATGGCTCGGCCAGAAACGCACCTGGGTGCCGGTCAGTTCGGTTTCGCCGGTGACCGCCAGCGGAGCCTGCGGCACGCCGTGCACGTAGGTTTGCTGATGGGTTTTGCCTTCGCGGCGAATCAACAGTTCCAGCTTCTGTGACAGGGCGTTAACAACCGAAACACCTACGCCGTGCAGGCCGCCAGAAACTTTATAGGAGTTATCGTCGAATTTACCGCCGGCGTGCAGTACGGTCATGATAACTTCCGCAGCCGAGACGCCCTCTTCCGGGTGAATGCCGGTTGGAATACCACGGCCGTCATCGGTTACCGAAACGGAGTTATCCGCGTGGATAGTGACCACGATGTCTTTACAGTGGCCCGCGAGCGCTTCGTCGATAGCGTTATCCACGACCTCAAATACCATGTGGTGCAGACCGGTGCCGTCATCCGTATCGCCGATATACATGCCCGGGCGTTTACGTACCGCATCCAGCCCCTTAAGGACTTTGATACTGGAGGAGTCATAAGAATTCGACATCAACGTTTCTCGCTCATTTAATCTTGGGTTAATCCGCTATTTTACCCTGATCCACGGCGAACATCTTTGAATTTTTGTCCGCCATATCCATCACATGTTCGGCGCTGATCGCGCTAACAAAAACCTGTGATTCCGTGGCCTTTAACCGGCTGGCCAACAGGCCGCGCCTGGCATCATCCAGTTCAGAGGCAAAATCATCTATCAGATACAGGCAACGCCGCCCGTTCTGCCGGGTGAGAAACTCACCCTGCGCCAGTCGTAAGGCGCACATCAGTAATTTAAGCTGCCCGCGCGAGAGCGTGTCTTCTACCGGCGCACCGTCGGCGCGAATACGAAAATCCGCTTTATGAGGGCCGTGTGCGGTATAGGTCAGCATCCGGTCGCGTTCGAAATTACGCTCCAGCACTTCGCTGTAGTCGCTCTCTTTCTCCCAGCCGCGCTGGAAGGAAAAGCTCAGAGCGAATTCCGGCAGAAATTGCGCACAGGTATCGGCCATATCTTCCGCAATGGCGGCGCTATAATCGGCGCGCCAGCGGCTGATCTGCTCGGCCAGCGGAATCAGTTCCTGATCCCACGGGCGCAGCTGTGCGTAGCGTGTCACCTGGCGCAACGCGGCGTTGCGTTGCTTCAGCAGGCGTTTGAGGTTACTCCAGGCAACAAAAAAGCCTGGTTCATTGTGAAAACAGCCCCAATCAAGGAAAGCTCTACGGTATTTGGGGCCGCCGCCGAGCAAAGTAAACCCCTCCGGGGTAATCAGCTGCATCGGCATCATCATCGCCAGGTCGGCGATTTTGTGGCCGTCGCTGCCGTCAATGCGCACTTTGCTGTCGCCGGTGCGGTCTTTGGACAGGCCGATTGAGGTTTCCCTTTCACCGTCCTGCAGCCGCCCGTGCAAAACAAAAGCGTTCTGCTCATGGCGGATCACGCGTTCAATTTTCAGGCTGCGAAAAGCGCGGCCGTGCCCGAGGGTGTAAATCGCCTCAAGCACGCTGGTTTTGCCGCTGCCGTTAGCACCGACCAGAAAATTAAAGCCAGGAGAAAGAGCGAGATCCGCGTTTTCGATGTTGCGAAAGTCTTTAATCAGCAAACGCGTAAGTGACATCTACAGTCTCATTGGCATAACAACATAGGCCGCCGCCTGGCTGGCCGCGTCTTCAATCTGCACGCTGGAAACGGAGTCGGTCAGCAGGATGCGGACGTTCTCACACTTCAGGGCGTTCAGCACGTCCAGCACATAGCTGACATTGAAGCCGATTTCCATCTCGGTACCGTCGTAGGAAACGTCCAGAATTTCTTCTGCTTCTTCCTGCTCCGGGTTGTTTGCCGTGATTTTCAGCTGGTTTGCGCTGACGAACAGGCGCACGCCACGGAATTTCTCATTCGACAAAATAGCCGCCCGGGCAAACGCCTGTTTCAGCAGGTCACAGCCTGCATCGAGGTGTTTATCCGGGTTCTTCGGCAGCACGCGACGATAGTCCGGGAAGCGGCCGTCCACCAGTTTAGAGGTGAAGATGAAGTCACCGACGTGAGCGCGAATGTTATTGCTGCCAATCTGCACGCGCAGCGGGGTTTCTCCGCCGTCGAGCATACGCATCAGCTCAATCACGCCTTTACGCGGCACGATGACCGAATGATTTGGCAAAGGCTGCCCAACCGGCATCGAACAGACCGCCAGGCGGTGGCCGTCCGTTGCGACGGTGCGCAGGTCTTCACCTTCGGTTTCGAACAGCATGCCGTTCAGGTAATAGCGAACGTCCTGATGCGCCATCGAGAACTGCGTGGCTTCTATCAGGCGCTTCATGGTCGCCTGCGGCAGGGTAAATTCTACCTCGCTCTGCCAGTCGTCCAGGTTAGGGAAGTCCGCCGCCGGCAGCGTGGAAAGCGAAAAGCGGCTACGCCCGGAGCGCACCAGCATGCGGTCGCCCTCCAGCTGTACCGCAATTTCAGCCCCTTCCGGCAGGCCACGGCAGATATCGAAGAATTTACGTGCCGGTACGGTCGTTGCCCCAGGTTCATGAGGCTGTACCAGCGCCACGCGCGCCACCATCTCCATTTCCAGATCGGTACCGGTTAAAGAGAGTGCACCTTCAGCCACCTGCAGCAGCAGGTTGCCCAGGATAGGCAGGGTCGGGCGGCCTCCGAGAGGGCCACTTACCTGCTGTAGCGGTTTTAATAAATGTTCACGTTCAACGGTAAATTTCATAGCGTCACGAAGATAATGTTCTGATTAAATTGGAGAAATCTTCTTTGATATCGTGGCTTTCTTCACGCAACTGCTCAATCTTACGGCAGGCATGCAAAACCGTGGTGTGGTCGCGTCCACCAAAAGCATCGCCAATTTCCGGCAGGCTATGGTTGGTCAGCTCTTTTGCCAGCGCCATCGCCATCTGGCGCGGACGGGCAACGGAACGAGAGCGACGCTTGGACAGCAGATCAGCGACCTTAATTTTATAATACTCGGCCACCGTTTTCTGAATATTATCGATGGTGACCAGCTTCTCCTGAAGCGCCAGCAGATCGCGCAGCGCTTCACGAACGAAGTCGATGGTAATTGCCCGGCCGGTAAAGTTGGCGTTGGCGATTACGCGGTTCAGCGCCCCTTCCAGCTCGCGGACGTTAGAGCGCAGTCGCTTGGCAATAAAGAAGGCCACTTCGCCCGGCAGACGGATATCGTTCTCGTCGGCCTTTTTCATCAGGATCGCCACACGCGTTTCAAGTTCAGGTGGTTCGATCGCCACCGTCAGCCCCCAGCCGAAACGGGATTTCAAACGATCCTCAACGCCGTTGATCTCTTTTGGATAGCGATCCGACGTCAGAATGATCTGTTGATTGCCTTCCAGCAGGGCATTAAAGGTGTGGAAAAACTCTTCCTGAGAACGTTCTTTATTGGCAAAAAACTGAATGTCATCGATAAGCAGCGCATCCACCGAGCGGTAGTAGCGTTTGAACTCTTCGATGGCGTTATTCTGCAACGCTTTAACCATGTCCTGAACAAAACGCTCAGAGTGCATGTACACCACTTTGGCATTCGGCTTGCGCGCCATGATGCCGTTACCCACCGCATGTAAAAGGTGCGTTTTACCTAAACCGGTGCCGCCATAAAGGAAGAGTGGGTTATACGCGCCGCCTGGGTTATCGGCCACCTGCCGTGCCGCTGCGCGGGCCAGCTGGTTCGATTTACCTTCAACGAAGTTATCAAAGGTGTGTTTCAGGTTAACGTTAGAACGGTAGGACGGCTCAGCGGGCGCAGGCATGTTATCCCAGCTTGGACGCATCGGCGCCGCAGCGCGCGCAACCTGAGCAGGTGCCGCAGTAGTTGCCAGTTCGGCAACGGGCTGAGTCACGGGCTTACTGCCGACTTCGAAGCGCAGCAAAGGCGCGTCGGTGCCGCAGAAATCATTGAGCAGTCCATTGATATTATTAAGGTACTTATCACGCACCCAGTCGAGCACAAAACGATTAGGCGCGTACAAAGCCAGCGTGTTATCGCTCAGTTCCGCCTGTAAGGGGCGTATCCACATACTGAATTCTGTGGCTGGTAACTCATCCTGCAATCGGGCAAGACACTGCTGCCAAAGCGAAAGTGACACGGCGGACTCCACTCGAACAAAGTCGATAAAAAGACGAAGACTGAAAGTTATACATTCATGATTGTTGACACGCGCTCTCAGGCTGTGGGAGGCGCGCGAACCGCTATTTGCGGTTTCCCCGGTGAAGGCTGGATCACGATCGGGACCGCGGATCATAGCCTAAAGCGCGGCAGAGATCTTCTGTTTCTCACAGATTCTTCACGAATTATCCACAGGGAAGTTTTGAGCGGGTTAAGTGTAATCGATCCTGGCACACGTGCAGTGTATAACCGTCTCATATTGGAAAATTTAATGACTAGCGCACAAATATCGCTAAAGGGATCTGATGAAGATCCGTGCGGATCCTTGCGCTTTCGCCGCAAGCCCGTATAATTCTCCACCCGTCGCGTAATGCCGCTGTACTTCAGCGGAGATCCGGGCCTCTTTTCGGGGTCAAAAAGGGCGCAGCAGTAAGGGAATTGAATTGACTCCGGAGTGTACAATTATTACAATCCGGCCTCTTTAATCAGCCACACTGAAGCGTAAGTCGTTCGCAGACCCTGTAGGGCATTACGCAAATCCAGTGAAATTTAATAGTTTAGGTAGAAATCGCCATGAAACGCACTTTTCAACCGTCCGTACTGAAGCGCAACCGTTCTCACGGCTTCCGTGCTCGTATGGCTACTAAAAATGGTCGTCAGGTTCTGGCACGTCGTCGTGCTAAAGGCCGCTCCCGTCTGACCGTTTCTAAGTAATAAAAGCTAACCCCTGCGTGGTTAAGCTAGCTTTTCCCAGGGAGTTACGTTTGTTAACTCCCCATCATTTCACATTCGTCTTCCAGCAGCCTCAACGGGCTGGCACGCCGCAAATCACCATCCTCGGCCGCCTGAATACGCTGGGGCATCCCCGCATCGGTCTCACCGTCGCTAAGAAAAACGTTAAACGCGCCCATGAACGCAATCGGATTAAACGTCTGACGCGTGAAAGCTTCCGTCTGCGTCAACACGAACTGCCACCAATGGATTTCGTGGTAGTAGCGAAAAAAGGGGTTGCCGACCTGGATAACCGGGCTTTATCGGAAGCATTGGAAAAGTTATGGCGCCGCCATTGTCGCCAGGCTCACGGGTCCTGATAGCCCTCATCAGGGTCTATCAACGCCTGATTAGTCCGCTTCTCGGGCCGCATTGTCGTTTCACCCCAACCTGTTCTCACTACGGAATTGAGGCCTTACGCAGGTTTGGAGTGTTAAAAGGCAGTTGGTTAACGATGAAACGCGTACTAAAATGCCACCCTTTGAACCCCGGTGGAGACGATCCCGTTCCGCCCGGACCTTTTGATACCAGAGAACACTAACGATGGATTCGCAACGCAATCTTTTTCTCATCGCTTTGTTGTTCGTGTCTTTCATGATCTGGCAAGCCTGGGAGCAGGACCACGCTCCTCAACCTCAGGTGCAGCAGACCACGCAGACCACGAACAGCCAGGGTAACGCCGCTAACCAGGGTGTGCCGGCCAGTGGCCAGGGAAAACTCATTACGGTTAAAACTGACGTTCTTGAACTGACCATCAACACCCGCGGTGGTGATGTAGAACAAGCGCTGTTGCCAACCTACCCGAAAGAGTTGAAATCCACAGAGCCTTTCCAGCTGCTGGAAACCACGCCTGAATTTATCTACCAGGCGCAGAGCGGCCTGACCGGTCGTGATGGCCCGGATAACCCGGCGAACGGTGAACGTCCTCTGTATAACGTCACCGCCGATACCTTCGCGCTGGCTGAAGGCCAGAACGAGCTGGTTGTTCCGCTGACGTTTACCGACGCGGCAGGCAACACCTTCACCAAGACCTTCACCCTGAAACGCGGTGAGTTCTCCGTGGGTGTCGACTACAACGTGAAGAACGTGGGCGAGAAGCCGCTGGAGCTGGCGACCTTTGGTCAGCTGAAGCAGTCCATCAACCTGCCTACTCATCGCGATACCGGCAGCAGCAACTTTGCGCTGCACACCTTCCGTGGTGCGGCCTACTCCACGCCGGATGCGAAGTACGAAAAATACAAGTTCGACAAGATTGCCGACGGCGAGAACCTGAACCTCAGCGCCAACAGCGGCTGGGTGGCAATGCTGCAGCAGTACTTTGCTACCGCATGGGTGCCACACACTCAGGGCGCGAACAACTTCTATACCACCAAGCTGAACAACGACGTGGCGGCAATTGGCTATAAATCTGCCTCGCAGATCGTTCAGCCTGGCCAGACGGCTCAGATGGGCAGCACCCTGTGGGTAGGTCCGGAGATTCAGGACAAAATGGCGGCCGTTGCGCCACACCTTGACCTGACCGTGGATTACGGCTGGCTGTGGTTCATCTCTCAGCCGCTGTTTAAGCTGCTGAAATTTATCCACAGCTTCATCGGTAACTGGGGCTTCTCCATTATCGTTATCACCTTTATCGTTCGTGGCATCATGTACCCGCTGACCAAAGCGCAGTACACCTCGATGGCCAAAATGCGTATGCTGCAGCCAAAACTGGCGGCCATGCGTGAGCGTATCGGTGACGACAAGCAGCGTATGAGCCAGGAAATGATGGCGCTGTACAAAGCTGAGAAGGTTAACCCGCTGGGCGGCTGCTTCCCGCTGATCATCCAGATGCCAATCTTCCTGGCGCTGTACTACATGCTGATGGGCTCCGTTGAGCTGCGCCATGCGCCGTTCGCACTGTGGATCCATGACCTGTCTGCACAGGACCCGTACTACATCCTGCCGATTCTGATGGGCGCCACGATGTTCTTCATCCAGAAGATGTCGCCGACCACCGTAACCGACCCGATGCAGCAGAAGATAATGACCTTTATGCCGGTCATCTTCACCGTGTTCTTCCTGTGGTTCCCGTCAGGTCTGGTGCTGTACTATATCGTCAGCAACCTGGTGACCATCCTTCAGCAGCAGCTGATTTATCGCGGTCTGGAAAAGCGTGGCCTGCATAGCCGCGACAAGAAAAAGACCTGATAACATTTAGCTTACAGCTTACGAAAGGCGGTCTATTGACCGCCTTTTTCTTTTTGATTCAAGGTCTGAGATAAACGATGAGCAATCATGACACGATTATTGCCCAGGCTACTCCGCCGGGGCGCGGTGGCGTAGGGATTCTGCGTATTTCCGGCCGCCAGGCGCGTGAGGTCGCAGAAGCTGTCCTCGGCAAACTGCCGAAACCGCGCTACGCGGACTACCTTCCTTTCCGTGATGCCGACGGCAGCGCGCTGGATCAGGGTATTGCGCTGTGGTTCCCTGGCCCGAACTCCTTCACCGGCGAGGACGTGCTTGAGCTGCAGGGACACGGCGGCCCGGTAATCCTCGACCTGCTGTTAAAACGCATCCTGACGCTGCCTGGCCTGCGGATCGCCAGGCCCGGTGAGTTTTCTGAACGCGCGTTTCTGAACGATAAGCTCGACCTGGCGCAGGCAGAAGCCATTGCCGACCTGATCGACGCCAGCTCCGAACAGGCCGCTCGCTCGGCGCTCAACTCGCTTCAGGGCGCTTTCTCTTCGCGTATTAACCATCTGGTGGAAGCGCTGACTCACCTGCGCATCTACGTGGAAGCGGCTATCGACTTCCCGGACGAAGAGATCGACTTCCTCTCTGACGGTAAAATCGAAGCCCAGCTGCATCGGGTCATTGGCGACCTCGATGCGGTGCGCGCCGAAGCTCGTCAGGGCAGCCTGCTGCGCGAAGGCATGAAGGTGGTTATCGCCGGGCGTCCTAACGCCGGCAAATCCAGCCTGCTGAACGCGCTGGCCGGGCGCGAGGCCGCTATCGTTACCGACATAGCCGGCACCACGCGTGACGTGCTGCGCGAGCATATCCATATCGACGGCATGCCGCTGCATATCATCGATACCGCAGGCCTGCGCGAAGCCAGCGACGAAGTCGAACGCATCGGGATTGAACGTGCCTGGCAAGAGATTGAGCAGGCGGATCGCGTGCTGTTTATGGTCGACGGCACCACCACCGACGCCGTTGACCCGGCCGCCATCTGGCCAGATTTTATCGCTCGTCTGCCGGAGCGTTTGCCGATTACCGTGGTGCGCAATAAAGCTGACGTGACCGGCGAGACGCTTGGCCTGAGCGAAGTAAATGGTCACTCACTTGTTCGGCTTTCCGCCCGTACCGGGGAAGGTGTGGACGTGCTGCGCGCGCATCTGAAAGAGAGCATGGGCTTTGAAACCAACATGGAAGGTGGCTTCCTCGCCCGTCGCCGTCATCTGCAGGCGCTGGAGCAAGCCGCTGAACACCTGCAGCAGGGTAAAGCCCAGCTGCTGGGTGCCTGGGCCGGTGAACTGCTGGCTGAAGAGCTGCGCCTGGCCCAACAGAACTTAAGTGAAATTACCGGTGAATTCAGCTCTGACGATCTGTTAGGGCGCATCTTCTCGAGCTTCTGTATCGGGAAATAACACTTCTCGGCCGCCCCGCGTCACACTTCAGAATGCGGGGCGTTTTCCTCAATTTCAAAATACTTCATCATTTCAATAGCCTGTCTTTTGAGCAATGTTTTTAAGTGTTTCACTGACGCAAACCACTAAGAATTCTCCCAGGATTGAATATATAATATATTGCTCAAAAAATAGGTCACTCTATTGAAGAGCGTCAATGACAACGCCCTGAACCTGAGATTACTATTCGATGCCTGACGACGTTCAGGATCGAAAGCGGAGCGCTGTTTCAGCCACCCGAAACGGCATGACATCGACTGACCATTATCAAGGAGCGACAAATGGCGACGCATTTTGCAAGATGGGCTCTGAACCCTCCCAACCTCACTTCACCCCGACTGAACGACGAAACCCTTAACGCAGCCAGCCTGATGCCGGAACACCGCCGCACGCGCTATCTCGCGTCACGGACGCTGGTCGCCGAGATGATGTTTATGCTGTACGGCACCCAACGCCTGCCGCAAATTATCACCTCCACCGCCGGACGCCCGCGCTTTGCCGACGCCGAGCTGCCGGATTTCAGCCTCGCCTATGCCGGTAACATGGTGGGCGTGCTGCTGGCCACCGAAGGACGTTGCGGTCTGGACATGGAGCTTCGCCGCAGCTTTCAGGCTCCGTCCCCTGTGGTGCCGCCGTCTCAGTCAAGCAGTAGCGAAATCACCTGGATCAACAATCAAAACGATCCCAACGAAGCCCGCACCCAGCTGCATACCCTGCGCCGTAGCGTCCTGAAGCTTACCGACAACCCCCAGACCAGCCTGAACACGCTACAATTATTGCCGGGCTCTGGTCGTCTGCGCGTCACAAACGAGCCGCATATTGAGGCTATCAGCGACGCGGAAGATATCCTTATCTGGGGCTGTGCCGTAGCACCGGGCGTTGAACGTCTGAAGCTGTGGGAGTTTGACGGGCAGCAGGGCTGGAACGCCCTGCCGGACGCAGAAGCACGCAGCCGCAGCGCTCAGGCGCGCATCATTCGCCTGACGGGTATATCATCAGAGGCAGCTACGCCGCATAACACATTTTCCCGAACGTCCTGACGCATAAAGGAGTACCAATGTCTGATTCGTTGAAGATAGTGACTTTACTGGGGAGCCTGCGTAAGGGTTCATTTAACGCAATGGTCGCCCGCACGCTGCCGAACATTGCCCCGGCAGGTATGCAGATAGATGCCCTGCCTTCCATCGGTGACATTCCGCTGTACGATGCCGACATTCAGCAGGAAGAAGGTTTCCCTCAGAGCGTAGAAGCCATTGCCGGGCAGATTCGCCAGGCGGACGGCGTGGTGATTGTCACGCCGGAATACAACTATTCGGTGCCGGGCGGCCTGAAAAATGCCATTGACTGGCTCTCCCGCCTGCCTGAGCAGCCGCTGGCCGGCAAGCCTGTGCTGATTCAAACCAGCTCCATGGGCGCCATCGGCGGCGCACGCTGCCAGTATCACCTGCGCCAAATCCTCGTCTTCCTCGACGCGATGGTGATGAACAAGCCGGAGTTTATGGGCGGCGTTATCCAGAACAAAGTTGACCCACAGAGCGGTGAAGTGGTCGATCAAAGCACGCTTGACCATCTGACCGGGCAGCTCACCGCCTTTGGCGATTATATCAAGCGCGTGAAAGCCTGATTCCGGGCCAAAAAAAACGCCAGTCGCATGACTGGCGTTTTTATTTCTGCTGTCGCTTTAATCAACAAACACGATTTTCAGCACAAACAGCAGCGCGACGATGACGACGCACGGACTCAGCTCGCGCCAGCGGCCGGTACCCAGCTTCATGACGCAGTAGGAAATAAAGCCGAGAGCGATACCTTCGGTAATCGAGAAGCTGAACGGCATCATCACGGCGGTAACAAACGCCGGAACGGCTTCGGTCAGGTCATCCCACTTCACACGGGCCAGGCTTGAGGTCATCAGGACGCCAACATAAATCAGCGCACCAGCGGCCGCGTATGCCGGCACCATGCCCGCCAGCGGTGACAGGAAGATAACCAGCAGGAACAGCAGGCCAACCACGATAGCGGTCAGCCCGGTGCGGCCACCGACGGAAACGCCGGAAGAGCTTTCGATGTAGGCGGTAACCGAAGAGGTGCCAAAGAAAGAGCCGGTCACGGATGAGATACTGTCCACGAACAGCGCCTGCTTCATGCGCGGGAATTTGCCCTTCGCATCGGTTAGCCCAGCTTTATCCGTCACGCCAATCAGGGTGCCGGAGGAGTCAAACAGGTTGACCAGCATGAAGGAGAAGATAACCCCCGCCAGGCCCAGATTCAGGGAGCCTGCCAGATCAACCTGCCCCACAACGCTGCTCACGCTGGGTGGCGCAGAAACGATGCCGTGATACTGCACGTCGCCCAGCAGCCAGCCCAGCAGCGTGGTCACCACGATGGAGACCAGCACGGCCGCGTGGATGTTACGGGAAGCAAGAATCGCGATGATAAAGAAGCCCAGCGCGCCAAGCAGCACGCTGTGGGAAGTCAGGTTCCCGATGCTGACCAGCGTCTCTTTATTGGCCACGATGATCCCGGCGTTTTTCAGCCCCATCATGCCGATAAACAGGCCGATACCGCTGGTGATGCCTACGCGCAGGCCAAGCGGAATATTCGCAATCATCCAGTAGCGAACGCGGAAGATGGTCAGCAACAGCAGGCCAACGGCGCCCCAGAAAATCGCGCCCATCCCGACTTGCCAGGAAATTCCCATCGCACCGACCACCACGAACGCGAAGAAAGCGTTCAGGCCCATTGCCGGTGCCAGCGCAACGGGCAGGTTGGCGAAAATGCCCATCAGGATGCTGCCAAAGGCCGCAATCAGGCAGGTGGTGACGAATACCGCCTGAGTATCCATGCCGGCCGCGCCGAGGATCTGTGGGTTAACAAAAACGATATACACCATCGTCAGGAAGGTAGTGAACCCGGCGATCACCTCGGTGCGGGCGTTAGTACCGTGTTCGCGTAATTTGAACGCGCGTTCGAGCAGCCCCGGGGTTGTTTCCGGAGTGGACTGTGGTTGGCTCATTATCGGTTTCCGAACTAAAAGAGGAAAAAATACGCCGCTATCCTATACCAAAAATGGCAGGGGATAACGGAAATCATCCACTTTTTTCGCTGAAATTACCGCCACGGGATCGATTGCGTTGCGCAAAAAGCATAGAGTAAACGTTAAACCAGAGAGAAAGGAAATGGCATGTCCCGGATAGAAGCGGTGTTTTTTGACTGCGATGGAACGCTGGTCGACAGCGAGGTCATCTGCTCCAAAGCCTACGTGCACATGTTTGCGCAATACGGCATTCAGCTTGCGCTCGAAGATGTCTTCAAGACCTTTAAAGGCGTCAAACTCTACGAAATTATCGACACAATCAACGCCGAGTACGGCACCAGCCTGCCGAAGCCAGAACTTGAGGCGATTTACCGAGCCGAAGTCGCCCGTCTGTTCGACAGCGAGCTTCAGGAAATCGCCGGGGCGAACACCCTGCTGGCGCAAATCAAAAAGCCGATGTGCGTGGTGTCCAACGGCCCGGTCAGCAAGATGCAGCATTCTCTCGGCAAAACCGGGATGCTCGGCTACTTCCCGGAGACGCTGTACAGCGGCTACGACATTCAGCGCTGGAAGCCAGACCCGGCTCTGATGTTCCACGCGGCAGAACAGATGAAGGTGGGCGTGGAGCACTGCATTCTGGTGGATGATTCTATGGCGGGTGCGCAATCGGGCATTGCGGCGGGAATGGAGGTGTTTTATTTCTGTGCCGATCCGCATAACAAACCGATCGATCATCCAAAAGTGACGACGTTTACCGATTTGGCCGAGTTACCGGGCTTGTGGAAAGCACGCGGTTGGGTGATTACGGCGTAGGGATTGCCCCTCACCCCGGCCCTCTCCCCAAAGGGGGCGAGGGAGAAACTCCCCCGAAAACTGGCTTCTGTCTGTCCCCTCTCCCTTTTAGGGAGAGGGTTAGGGTGAGGGTCACCTGCCGGGAACGGTCAAAAAACTAAAGGAACATCCCGCCGGACACTTCAATCCGCTGCGCATTCATCCAGCCGGTCTCATCGCTGAGGATCGCCGCAATCGCATCGCCGATATCATCCGGCTGCCCTACTCGCCCCAGCGCGGTTTGTGCGGCGATAGCTTTCGACACATGCTCATTATCCCGCACGATACCGCCGCTGAAATCGGTGGCAATAGCGCCAGGTGCGATGATATTCACCGCAATCCCACGTGAGCCCAGCTCTTTGGCCTGATACTTAGTCAGCACTTCCATCGCCCCTTTCATCGTAGCGTAGGCGGCTTTACCCGGCAGCGAGAAACGGGTCAGGCCGGTGGACACATTCAGAATGCGCCCGCCGTCTTTAATCAGCGGCAGAAGGCGCTGGGTCAGGAAAAAAGGCCCTTTCAAATGGATGTTCATTATTTCATCGAACTGCGCTTCGCTGGTCTCGGCAAACGACGCTTCAAGACCGATCCCCGCATTGTTCAATAAATAATCAAACGTATCTCGCTGCCAGACGTTATTCAGCGTCTCTATCACCTGCTCAACGAACTCCGCAAAGGTAGAGGAATCGCCGACATTCAGCTGTATTGCTGCGGCTTTTACGCCTTTTTGCTCAATTTCACGCACAACATCTTCGGCTTCCTGCTGCTTACTGTTGTAAGTCAGAAGAATACCGATTCCTCTTGCAGCCAGCTTCAGCGCTGCGTTTTTACCTAATCCACGGCTGCCGCCGGTCACTAAAGCGATACGTTGATTCATGATAAACCTCTTATTTGGCTGACAGGTCATTGAGGTACAGCTTATTAGCTGATACAAAATCAATAAATACGGCCAGATGCGCCTCACTGTTTCAATTCAAACAACAATGCGGTGATAAGATGGATAAAATACATGCAATGCAGCTTTTCGTGAGAGTCGCCGAGCTGGAGAGTTTTACCCGCGCCGCAGACACCCTTGGGCTGCCGAAGGGCAGCGTTTCGCGCCAGGTTCAGGCGCTGGAAACCTCGCTCGGAACACGCCTGCTGCACCGTACCACGCGCCGGGTTCAGCTCACCCAGGACGGCATGGTTTATTACGAACGCTGCCGGGACCTGCTAACTAATCTCGACGAGCTGGATGGCCTGTTCCAGCACGATCCTGCCAGCGTCAGCGGGCGAATCAGGGTCGATATGCCCGTCACGCTGGCGCGCGGCCTGATTATTCCTAAACTGCCGGGATTTCTGCAGCAGTATCCGGGCATAGAGCTGGAGCTTAGCAGCAGCGACAGAATGGTGGATGTTGTCCGGGAAGGGTTTGACTGCGTGGTACGCGTGGGCCACCTCAAAGACTCGGGCCTGGTGGCCAGGCCGCTGGGAAAATTTACCATGATCAACTGCGCCAGCCCGGACTACCTCAGCCGCTTTGGTTACCCTGAAACCCTGGACGACCTGGCTTCACACGCGCTGGTGCATTACGCCCAAAACCTCGGCACTCGCCCGCAGGGCTTTGAAGTCTGGCTGGATAAAACAACGCAGTGGGTGAAAACCGGCGGCCTGATTACCGTCAACAGCACGGAAACTTACCAGGCGGCCTGCGCTGCCGGGCTGGGTATTATCCAGGTCCCACGCGTGGGCGTGAAAGCCCAGCTAAAAGAAGGCAGCCTCGTGGAGATTTTGCCGCAGTACCGCGCCGAACCGATGCCGATTTCGCTGCTTTATCCGCATCGCCGCAACCTCTCCCGGCGGGTACATTTGTTTATGGAATGGCTAACCGGCGTACTCAAAGCCTATGTAGATTAGCGTTATGGCTATAATTTCCTTAAGATCCTGCCACTGCAAAAGGAAAATTGACCCGATGACGACGCCGGATAACCGTGAAAAACGCCCAACCAACGAGCTCGAATACGAGCCTGTTATACCTATCGAGACTCAGCAGGATGAAGCTCAAAGCGACCCCGCAGAGAACGATCCGCTGGTGAAGCTTAAAACCAGCAACGCCGCGGTGAACAGCACCATATCCGCGGTCAACAAAACGGTCAGACAGCCGATGATTGCTCACCTGCTGCGTGCGGCCGAACGCTTTAATGACCGTCTGGGAAACCAGTTTGGTGCCGCCATTACCTACTTCTCGTTTCTGTCGCTGATCCCCATCATGATGGTGGCCTTCGCGGCGGGCGGCTACGTGCTTGCCTCGCACCCCACGCTGCTCGAAGACATTTTTGCCAAAATCCTTGAGAACGTCAGCGACCCAACGCTTGCCGCCACGCTTAAAAACACCATCAACACTGCGGTTCAGCAGCGCACCACCGTTGGCCTGGTCGGGCTGCTCATTGCCCTCTACTCCGGCATTAACTGGATGGGCAACCTGCGTGAAGCGGTGCGCGCCCAGTCGCGGGATAAATGGGAACGCAGCCCGCAGGATCAGGAAAAATTCTGGATTAAATACCTGCGTGACTTTATTTCATTGATTGGCCTGCTGATTGCGCTGATCGTCACCCTGTCGATTACCTCGATTTCCGGTTCGGCCCAGACGCTGCTGATAGGCCTCCTCCACCTGGGCGACATCGAGTGGCTAAAACCGGCCTGGCACTTTGTCGGCCTGGCGATTTCGATTTTTGCTAACTACCTGCTGTTCTTCTGGATCTTCTGGCGACTGCCGCGTCACCGCCCGCGTCGCAAGGCGCTTATTCGCGGCACAATGATTGCGGCTATCGGTTTTGAGGTGATCAAAATCATCATGACCTACAGCCTGCCAAAACTGGTCAGCTCGCCTTCCGGCGCCGCTTTTGGTTCGGTGCTGGGGCTGATGGCTTTTTTCTACTTCTTCGCTCGCCTCACGCTGTTCTGCGCGGCCTGGATTGCCACCGCAGAATACAAAGACGACCCGAGAATGCCCGGCAAAACGCATAAATAATCCTGTCATGTTTTCCGGTCAGGATAGGTGGCCTGCCGACCTTCGGGTTAGCAGGCCCACTTGTCTAAACCTCCGACCAGAGAACATGCCATGACAACCGCCGCCGCACCCAAACTCCAGAAAACCTTTGTTGACCCCAGCGTTCGCCTGCGTGAAACCACCCTCGGCGAACAGTGCGAAATACTCGCCAACAGCGTGCTGGAATACAGCATCCTCGGTGACTTCTCCTACCTCGGCGAACACTGCTGCGTGGCAGATAGCGTTATCGGTAAATTCACCGCTATCGCCAACCACGTCCGCCTTGGCGCACCCAATCACCCGATGGATCGCCCGTCACAGCACCGCTTTACCTACTGCCCGGAGTATTACGCGCCCGGCGTTGGCCGCGATACTTCATTCTTTGCCCATCGCCGTGAGGATCGGGTGGTGATTGGTAACGACGTGTGGATTGGCCACGGGGTGATTGTGCTGCCCGGCGTAACGGTTGGCGACGGCGCAGTGCTTGCCGCCGGGGCGGTGGTCAGCAAAGACGTGCCGCCGTACACCATCGTCGGTGGCGTTCCAGCCAAACCCATTCGCAGCCGCTTCCCGCAGGGAATCACCGAAAGCCTGCAGCGCATTGCCTGGTGGGACTGGCCGCTGGAGAAATTAATGGCGCACCTGCCGGAATTTCAGTCCGGAGAGACAGCAAGTTTTTGCGCTCGCTGGGACAACCCGGCCAACTTAGCAGATAAATCTAACTGGTAACTTTTTTTTAACCTGAAACCAGTTTTATTCTCTATTTTGGAAATTTTGTGAAGCATTTCATAGAAGCTTACGCGCAGGCTTAAAAATTATTCACTTAATGCCTGTTTTTTGAGCTTAGCCGCCCGCCGTGGCGCGTTGAAATGCTTCTTTTGCTATGCGTAAATGGACTTTCGTTCGCCATAAATAAGAAAAAACTATGCAAGCATCCGTTGCCACAACTCTCGATACCGGGGCTGACGCCACGCCCGTAAACTCACGCGGAAAAGTCGTTGTCGCTTCGCTGGTCGGCACGGCCATCGAGTTCTTCGACTTCTATATCTATGCCACCGCGGCGGTGATCGTATTCCCACACATCTTCTTCCCGCAGGGTGACCCGACGGCCGCCACGCTACAGTCTCTCGCCACTTTCGCTATCGCTTTTGTCGCCCGCCCGATTGGCTCGGCGCTGTTCGGCCACTTCGGCGACCGCGTTGGCCGCAAAGTGACGCTGGTTGCTTCTCTGCTAACGATGGGGATTTCAACCGTCGTCATCGGCCTGCTGCCGGGTTATGCCTCCATCGGTATTTTTGCCCCGATGCTGCTGGCGCTGGCCCGTTTTGGGCAGGGTCTTGGCCTGGGCGGTGAATGGGGCGGCGCGGCGCTATTGGCTACGGAAAACGCCCCGCCGCGCAAGCGCGCGCTGTATGGCTCGTTCCCGCAGCTGGGTGCGCCTATCGGCTTCTTCTTCGCCAACGGCACCTTCCTGCTGCTCTCCTGGCTGTTGACCGACGAGCAGTTCATGTCCTGGGGCTGGCGTGTGCCGTTTATTCTTTCGGCGGTTCTGGTCATTATTGGGCTTTATGTCCGTGTTTCGCTGCATGAAACGCCAGTATTCGCGAAGATTGCTAAAGCCGGGAAGCAGGTTAAAGTGCCGATGGGTACGCTGCTGACCAAACACCTGAAGGCGACCATCCTCGGCACCTTCATCATGCTGGCAACCTATACGCTGTTCTACATCATGACGGTCTACTCCATGACCTTCAGTACCGCGCCGGTCCCGGCAGGCCTCGGCTTCTCACGCAATGACGTGCTGTGGATGCTGATGATGGCGGTGATTGGCTTTGGCGTGATGGTGCCGATTGCGGGCTACCTGGCGGATGCCTTTGGCCGCCGCAAGAGCATGATTGTAATAACCAGCCTGATGATTCTGTTTGCGCTGTTCGTCTTCCCGCCGCTGCTGGGTTCAGGCAGCCAGGCGCTGGTGATGGCCTACCTGCTGATCGGCCTGAGCCTGATGGGGCTGACCTTTGGCCCGATGGGCGCGCTGCTGCCGGAGATGTTCCCGACGGAAGTGCGTTACACCGGCGCCTCTTTCTCCTACAACGTCGCGTCCATTCTCGGCGCTTCCGTCGCACCGTATATCGCGACCTGGCTGCAGGCTAACTACGGCCTGTTCTACGTCGGCGTGTATCTGGCGGCGATGTCTGCGCTGACGCTGATCGCGCTGCTGCTGAGTAAAGAAACCCGCCACCAGTCGCTGTAAATCTACCCTCACCCTGACCCTCTCCCTAAAAGGGAAAGGGGACGCTGATTTCCCCCTCGCCCCTTCGGGGAGAGGGCTGGGGTGAGGGGAAACGTTCACTCACTTCTTCATCTGCCCCAAAATCGTCCGGCATTGATTATCGCTGCCTTCAGAAGTTGAGATCAGCGCAACCAGCGCCGCAGCCGGCGTGACCAGCGTCGCAAGCGCAGCGGCCACCGCACCACGAACGATCAGCGGCCCCGGCTTCACGCCCGCATCCGGGTTTTTGAACGTGCCGCGCACGTAGAGCGGTGAACGCAGGGTAATAATACGAATCCCTTTGCTCTCCGGATCGATGGTCAAATCCAGACGTTCGCTGGCAAAGTTGGTGCTGCCGGTCACGTTGATCAGGGCGTTTTCGGTATCAAAGGCGAAAATCCTCGGCGTCGCGATGCCGTTACGCAAATCCAGGTTCGCCGCAGCGCAGTTTATCCGCACCTCCTCGTCGCCAAAAATCTTCCCGACAATGTAGTTCCCAACGTTCAGGCCTACGATTTCCATCAGGTTGCGGCTGATAAGCCCGTCGTTCATCAGCAGCTTCAGGCTGCCGTTGCTGGTGCCAAGCAGTGCAGCCACGGAGTTACCGCGCCCGCTCAGGTTAGCGTCACCGTTCAGCTCACCGAGCGTTTTCTGCATCGATTCCACCTTTGGCATAAGCTGCTTCAGTTGGAGACGACGAGCCTGAATATCCGCTTTCCCCTGCATCGGTTTTTTGTCGCCTTCAAGGTGGATATTGGCATTGATGGACCCTCCCGCCATGCCGAATTTCAGCGGCTGCAGGCGCAGGTCAGCGTTATTCAGAATCACGTGGGTGCTCAGGTCGCTGAGCGGCAGCGTGCCGCTGTGCTCTATACGCTGCCCCTTAAAGCGCACATCGGCGTCCATCACGTTCCACTTGTCCGTCTCAAAGCGATCGTAAGGCAGCACTTTGTCGGCGGGCTGCGCCGTACTTTCTCCGCGCTGCTGTTTGGCTTTTTTCGTCTTCTCTGCGCCCTTCCCTGAGTCGACGCCAATCAACGGCCCTAAATCGGCCAGCCGCAGCTGTTTAGAGACTAAATCACCTTCAAGCTTAGGCCGCGGTTTGCCCTGGCTGTAAGTCAGGGAGCCGTGAATATCGCTGTCGCCAATGCGCCCGTTAAAATCCTGGTAACGGAAGACCGAACCTTTATCCGTATCGATTTTCGCCAGCAGATGGCCGTCCGTTTCAAACGGCGGGGTATCCGGCAGCAGCACGCCTGTCAGCGCGTAAAGGTTACCGAGGGAGTCCCCGGAGAATTTAAGCCTGAGGTCAACCCCGCCCATTTTCATTGGGTCGTTGACGGTCCCCACAAAGGCCACGCGAGACGTGCCAGAACGCACGTCGGCCTGCACCGGGAACGCGCTATCGCTTTCACTGCGCAGCGCCAGCATGCCGCCGATTTTACCGCTGCCTTCCACCGGCTGGCCGTTGTAGTGACCATTCACTTTCAGCCCGAACGCGTAATCCGCCGCCTTCGCCGCGTCCTTCCCCTGCGGCTTTTGGCCTGACACTTCACTGAACGGCAGCGGTTTACCCAGCGGATCGACGAGGATCGTTAGCTCTGCCCTGGTGACCTTGTCGTCTACCGCGATCCGGCCTTTATCAAACAAAATATTGTCCAGCCGGAAGGACCAGCCGGACGGTTTTTGATGGGGATCGTTGTCGCCAGAGCTGGCAAGGTTAAAGGTCCAGTTATTATTTTTTTCCGACAGCCGGATAATTCGGGCGTCGGGCTCAACCAGCTTAATCCAGGGGATGTAGACCGTTTTGGTGAGGAGCGAGAGTGGGGCAAGCGTCGCATCCACCCTCGGCAGATGAACCATGGTGACTTCGGGGATATCCGGCGGGTTGCCAAGAAGAATGTCCTCGGCGTGAACGTGCGGCCATGGCACCCAGCTACGCCAGCCGCTTTCGTCTTTGTTTCGCTCCCAAACCACGCCCAGATCGCCACGAATGGCAAAGGGGCGGTTCAGTTCGGTCGAGACTTTTTGGTTGATGGTTGGTTTTAGTCGGTTCCAGTCAAACGTCGCAATCACGACGATCGCCACCACAACCAACAACAAGAAAATCCCGGCGATTACACTGCTAATTTTACCTGCTCTTGTCATCCTTCTTACCTCTCCTGATGCCGGCCTGCCTGACTAAAAGATAGTCCAGCATGACCGAAACGGCATCAGGGGAGGTGAATCAGCACATGTTCAAGGTTTTCGAAAGGAACCGGGCGCGAAAGGAAATAGCCCTGCGCTGCATAGGCAGGCGAAGACTGAACATCCCTCCATTCTTCAACCGTTTCAATACCTTCCACAATTACGCCTTTGCAGTAACGGTTCATCAATTGCAGCAGCATGGTGAACAAATTGCGCCCTTCATCGCTTTTTCGCAGCATGATGAAAAGTTCGCGCGCCACTTTGATGTAGTCATAACGCACTTCGCTCAGCGCAGAAAAGTTTGCCAAGCCGGTGCCAAAATCATCCAGCCAAAGCGGGCCAAACTCGTGCATACCGGCCAGAGTTGCCGCCTGCGGCAGGTTGATATGCTCCACCAGCTCAAAGCGCACCCACGGCAGTTTTGCGATCAAATCGAGGATCGGCTGATGCTGCTTCATGGCAATCAGGGTGGGGCCATCAACGTTCACCGAGGCCAGAATGTCATGCCCGATAAAGGTCTGCTCCCATGCTTCCAGCAGGCGCAGCTGCTCTTCCACCACCGTAAGACGCTGGCGGCCGGGGATCGAAGAGAAATAGCGGTCAGGCGGAATACGCACGTCTGCCTCGGCCGGATGCGTCACCACCGTGAGCAGCTCCACTGCCATCAATTTCCCGTCTGTTTTATAAATCGGCTGAAAGGTATAGCGCCGCTGGCACTGCAGCCAAAATCGTCGCTCCTGCAAACTTTCAACGCTCGCCTCAAGCGTATGCAGCCGGTGAGTAATCTGTTTCAACTTCATCTGTACATCCTGTTTGACCTGATGACTCTACATGGCTCGTCGAAAGGTTATCGGCGTGGCAATTGAGAACTTTATGTTCGCTTTCGCAGCAAAATCGACTAGAGCGATTTTTGTCACAATCACAACAACCTGGCGCACATCAAAATTTTCCGAAACACTGTTTTAAAATGTTTGACTCACTTTTCACCACGGCGGAGAATGCGAAAAAACAGTCTTTTTGTTCATTTCATCATCAGGTTTCCTATGCCCACTCAGAAAATTGCCGTGATTGGCGAATGCATGATTGAACTGTCTCAGAACGGCGCTCAGCTGCAGCGCGGCTTTGGTGGCGATACCTTAAATACCTCCGTATATCTCGCTCGCCAGATCAGCGAAAGCGAGCTTGAAGTGCACTATGTCACCGCCCTTGGCGAAGACAGCTTTAGCCAGCAGATGCTGGACACGTGGCGTAAGGAGCGGCTGCATACGGCGCTGATTCAGCGCCTGGAACACCGCCTTCCGGGCCTCTACTACATCGAGACCGACGCCCACGGCGAGCGCACCTTCTACTACTGGCGTAACGAAGCGGCGGCGCGGTTCTGGCTGGAGAGCGAGCGTTCAGAGGAAATTTGCGCCGAACTGGCACAGTTCGATTATCTCTACCTGAGCGGTATTAGCCTGGCTATCCTCAACGAAACCAGCCGCGAGAAGCTGCTGGCAATGCTGAAGCAGGCGAGAGCCAACGGCTGCAAGGTGATTTTCGACAACAACTATCGCCCACGCCTATGGGCCAGCCCCGAAGAGACACGGCGCGTTTACCAGCAGATGCTGGCCTGCACGGATATTGCCTTCCTGACGCTGGATGATGAAGACTTGCTTTGGGGCACTGCCCCGGCAGGTGAGGTGATTCGCCGGACGCACGCTGCAGGCGTAGAAGAAGTGGTTATCAAACGGGGCGCAGAGTCTTGCCTGGTGTCGATCAGAGGTGCAAGCGAACTCGAAGTCCCCGCCCTTCGACTGGCGAAAGAAAACGTTGTGGATACCACCGCGGCAGGGGATTCGTTTAGCGCAGGCTACCTGGCGGTGCGTTTAACCGGAGGAACGACGGAAGAAGCCGCGAAGCGCGGCCATCTGACGGCAGGGACGGTGATCCAGTTTCGCGGGGCGATTATCCCGCTGGAAGCAATGCCCAAATAAGTGGACCCTCTCCCCGAGGGCTAAAAGAATTCCCCCTCTCCCCCATGGGGAGAGGGTCGGGGTGAGGGGCAATCCCGGCACTAAGAAGCCGGAGGAATATCCGAAACATCCTGCTTAGGATCGTCGGTCACCGGCGGCGCGGCGGCTGGAACCATCACCTTATCCCACGTCGCTTTCAGTTCCTTCATGTTGTACTCAGGCTCGCCCTTAGGCTGCAGCAGTATCAGCGACATATCCTGAGACAGCTGCTGACGCAGGTCCTGGTTGAGCATCGACACGGTCAGGCTGTCGAGGAAATCCTGGCGCAGCTTCTGATACTGTTCCGGCGCAATATCGACAACCTGGTTCTGCAGCGAGCGCATGCGCTGGCTGATCAACACATCGGTGTCGGTGCGCGCGTAGGTGGCAAACAGCTTCGTCAGCTCGCCCTTCTTCTGGGCAATCAGCGCATCAAACTCTTCCTGAGACAGGCCCTTATCGCGCACTCGCAGCAGCTCGCGGCCTACGCTGGTCAGGCTGGCGTTCAGCTTATCGTTTGGCGACTCAATGTTTATCCCGCACTGGGCACGCAGATAGAGCACGCGACAGTCGAAGCTGAGGTTCAGGTCTTTAACGCCGTTTTTGCCCAGGCTTTGCTGCACGTTCCAGAACAGCGCTTCGCGAGCCAGGTCCGCACGCCAGTAGCGCAGCAGCGCCGCAGACTCACGAATCGGCTGCCAGGTGTTGTCCCACATCAGAGAAAGCCTGTCCTGGTGCACGCTATCGGTCATCAGGCTGACCGGCTCAGGCTTGAGCGGGGAGAGCGTTGGCACCGGCGCAGGCGTTTCGCGCTTGCCTTTCAGCTCGCCGAACGTTTTGTTGATTTGTTCCGCTACGCTGCGGCTGTCTACGTTGCCGACCACGATAAGGGTCATGGCGTCCGGGGTGTACCATTTGTCGTAAAACGCTTTCAGCTGCGCGGCGTCAACCGGGCGCTTGAGGCTTTCTGCCGGATCATGGCCCAGCAGCGTGGAGCCTTTGAGGCGATAGCGCCACCAGCTGTCTTTGGTGTTCATCGGCCAGGTGGCAACCATATCCGGCGCGTGCAGCGCAGCGGTCACGGTGCCAGAGGCCACGTCCAGCGAGCCGGTATTCGTCGCCAGGAACATCAGCGCTTCTTTCAGTAAATCATTACGGTTATTCGGCAGGCTGAGGTTAAACAGCGTGAAGTCATACGAGACGATAGCCGGAGGAAGTGGGCGCTCCGGGTCGCTGCTTTGCTGCCATAACGAACGCGCCTGGCTCGTCGGCAGGCCGCCAGCCTGCGTCAACACCATGCGCGGTAAAAAGTGGCTGTAACCGCTTTGCTGAGCGGTTTCGGCGAGCGAACCGGTATTCACCATCAGGCGAATTTCAACGCGATCGCTTGGGCGCTGGGGAGTGGATAAAACCTGCCACTGGAAGCCGTTAGAAAGCGTTCCCTGTTGCCAGGCCGGGTCCGGCTGGAGTGCTTCTGCCTGCACGTTACCGGCCATTGCTGCTAACAGCAATCCGCCAGCTAAAAGTCGAATCTTGGTGCCCTGCATGTGAACCCCTAAAAACAATCCTGGTTAAAAGTAGCACATCGGCGCGGCATTCGACGTCCGCAGACCGACATAGGTGACGTTTCACCAATCCGTTTGACCGCATTTCTGCGAAAACGTCACTTAAGAAAGTGAAAAATAGAGAGTGTTGAATATTTAGCGGGGTAATTATGCAGAGTCGCCCGCAGCGAGGGCAAGTCGCTGCGGGCAATTGGTCGGATTAGTGGGAGACTTCGGTCACTTTTTTGTCGGATTGTGGATTATCCAGCTGCTGGCGAAGCTGTTTTTCATCCAGCTGTTTCACCCATTTGGCCACCACGACGGTCGCCACGCCGTTACCCACCAGGTTGGTCAGCGCACGGGCTTCGGACATGAAGCGGTCGATACCCAGAATCAGCGCCAGACCGGCGACCGGCAGATGCCCTACCGCAGAGATGGTTGCAGCCAGTACGATGAAGCCGCTACCGGTCACGCCTGCAGCTCCTTTAGAGGAGAGCAGCAGCACCACCAGCAGCGTTATCTGGTGGAAGATATCCATGTGGCTGTTGGTCGCCTGAGCGATAAACACCGCCGCCATCGTCAGATAAATCGACGTGCCGTCCAGGTTGAAGGAGTAGCCGGTTGGAATAACCAGGCCAACAACGGATTTACGGCAGCCGAGTTTTTCCATCTTATCGAGCATGCGCGGCAGCACGGACTCGGAAGAGGACGTTCCCAGCACAATCAGCAGCTCTTCTTTGATGTAGCGGATGAACTTGAAGATGCTGAAGCCGGTGACGCGCGCAATAGAGCCCAGCACCAGAATCACAAACAGCAGGCAGGTAATGTAGAAGCAGATAATCAGCTGGCCCAGCTGAACCAGAGAGCCGACGCCGTATTTCCCGATGGTGAACGCCATCGCACCAAACGCCCCGATAGGCGCCAGGCGCATGATCATGTTGATGATACCGAAGATAACCTGAGAGAAGCTTTCGATGACGTTAAAGATCATCTGGCCTTTGTGGCCCAGGCGATGCAGGGCAAAGCCAAATAGCACGGCAAACAGCAGCACCTGCAGGATGTTACCGCTGGCAAACGCGCCAATCACGCTGCCTGGAATCACGTCCAGCAGGAAGGCAATCACGCCCTGTTGCTGAGCCTGTTCGGCGTAAACCGCCACCGCTTTAGCATCCAGCGTCGCCGGATCAACGTTCATCCCCGCGCCAGGCTGCAGCACGTTGACCACGATAAGCCCGATAATCAGCGCGATGGTGCTGACAACTTCGAAATAGAGTAACGCTACCGCGCCGGTACGGCCCACGGCTTTCATGCTTTCCATGCCCGCGATCCCGGTCACCACGGTGCAGAAGATGACGGGCGCAATAATCATTTTAATCAGTTTAACGAACGCGTCGCCAAACGGTTTCATTTGGGCACCCAATTCCGGGTAAAAGTGACCCAGCAAAATGCCGATGGCAATTGCGGTCAGCACCTGAAAATACAGACTTTTGAAGAGTGAGGTTTTCATTAGAGTATCCTTGGGACGGAGAGTAACCGCAGCCCGGCTCAGGGACCGGTATCACTGCGGCACTCAACATATCACCCCAAAAAAAACGCAGAAGTGGCCTCGATCGACTTTGTTAACGGAATTGTTAAAAACTTGAACTGAACCGATCCAGCTCGCAACATTTGTAACTAATGTTTTTCATTCAGGCAGCAAGAAATTCACTTTCAAACTGCTCCAGGGTGCGGGCTTTGGCATACAGGAAGCCCTGCGCGTAGATAACGCCGTGCGCCACCAGCCACTCGCGCTGTGCCTCTTGCTCAACGCCCTCGGCCACCACTTTCAGGTCCAGCGCTTTGGCCATCGCGATGATAACCCCCACCATCGCGTTGTCTTCCGGCAGCCCTTCCACGAAGCTTTTGTCTATCTTCAGCACGTCAATCGGCAGCGCTTTCATGTGGTGCAGATGACGCAGGCTGGCGTAGCCCATACCAAAATCGTCCAGCGCGATGCGCACCCCAGCCTGGCGAAGCGGCCGCAGGATATTCACCGCCGCTTTCGGGTCGTCTATGCGGCGGCTTTCGGTCACTTCGAGGATCAGCGTGCCGGGCTGGATACGATAGCGCTTAAGCAGCTCCAGCAGCGACGGCACCATCTCTTCATGCAGCAATTGTAACGCAGAGAGGTTCACGCATAGCGGCAGCGTAATGCCCCTGCTTTGCCAGGCAGACAGGGTGCGGCAGGACTCTTCGAGGATCCAATTACCGACGGTAATCATCAATCCGCAGGCCTCAATGCGTTCAATCAACCCTTCCGGCAGGCTCCAGCTGCCGTCCAGCTGGCGCTGACGCAGCAGAACTTCGGCGCTGACCACGCTGCCGTCGCGCATATCCACCTGCGGCTGCAGCCAGACCGCAAAATGGTGTTTTTCCAGCGCGTTTAAAATATCGTGTTCTTCGGTCAGGCGACGCTGCGCTTTTTCCATTTGATCGGGGTCGAAGAACTGAATCTGATTTTTCCCGCAGCGGCGAGCAGAAAGCGTCGCCGAGGCCGCCCGACGGTAAAGCTGCTCGGCGCTGAGCCCGGGCTTGAACATCGCAATGCCGAGGCTGGCAGTTGGCTTCAGCTGAAGCGCCTGAACCGGCAAACGGGCATTGAGCGTTTCCATGATTTTCTGCGCCAGCGACATCGCATACCACGGGTCGCTGACGCCGTAGAGCAGCAGCCCAAAATCATTCAGGCTGAGCTGGGCCAGCACCGCGTTGGCAGGCAGCACGGGTTTGATTTTTTCCACCAGCGTCAGCAGCAGCATCTCGCGCTGCTCTTCGTTCAGCACGCCGGCCGCATCCTGCAAGGTTTCGCTGCCGATTAACATCAGCGCACCGTGTTTCTCGTTCACCACCATCTGCTCAATCAGCGCCAGCAGCAGCGCTTTGTTTGGCAGCTCGGTGATCGGATTGTGGGTGCTCATCGTGTTCATCTGCTCTTGAAGACGCAGCGTAACCTGCTGGTTGCGGTTATAGCTGCGCACCAGCATGCCGATTTCATCGTCATGGTGCAGCGGCGGCAACGTTAGCTGGTGCTCACCCGCCTGCTGGGGGTTAAGGCCATCCAGCTCGCGGCTAATCTTACGGATCGGATGCACCACCAGCCGATTGATGCACCAGCTGATCGCCACGGTCAGAATCAGCGCCAGCAGCAAATAGGTGGTCAACAGGGTGGAAATCGTGCTGATGATGATGCGATACATGCGCCACGAGTCGGCCTGTAGCACGAGATAAGCCAGCGGCTGCGGGTTAGCCGGGCGCTCCAGCGAATAAAGCGGGAGAGATATCTGCACCGGCAGCTCAAACACGCGGGTGATCAGCATCGGGATTTGGTGTTCCGGTATAAAGCTAAGCCGAAGCGCCTGGAACTGGTTCGGCAGCACCACGTCCGCCCGGCTGATAATGCCGGAAGGTTGGATCTGGTGCAGGATAGCCTCGGCCTGAGGAATGTCCGCCCGAAGGATAGCGTCAGACAGCGGAAGACGAATGGAGTGGGCGATTTTCTCCATCTGGGTGGCGGTGTCGTAGCGGTTTTGCTGCACAAAATGGAACAGCTGAATGACGATAAAAATAAAAATAAACACCAGGGCCACGGCTGACACCATAGCCATCTGTTTTATCGTTAGGGAACGACTGACTCGCAAGCTGACTCTCCGCTTATGCTTAACCCACGCCACGCCCGGCATCAGGATATTCTTATGCCCGCAGAGTATACTGCATTGCCACGGTTTTTAATCCTCGCCCCTGGATAATCGGCTAATTCTGCTTTTATGGCTAAATTTGAGTCAACGTCGGGCTGAAAAACCGCTGACGGCGGGCTAACCCGCCGTCTTAGAATACGCCCAATCAGAAGTCTGCGTAAGGCACCAGCGGCTGCGGCGGCATATCCATATCGCCCTGCCAGCCCGCCATCGAGTAGCGAACGAAAATCAGCGCGTGGCTTGGGGTGTAATCCTTGGCCTGCTGAATATCAATCCCGGCACCGATTGACCAGTGCGAACTGATGCGGCGCTCTACCAGCGCCCTGGCCGTGTAGCCGAAGCCGTTGCTGCTGCTGGCTGAGGATGGGTCGTTACGGTCCGGATAGCCATTGAGATCGTCCGGGTAGGCGTTAGTGTTATTTGGCACGAGGTTACGCAGCGGATAGCGCATGCCCGCATTGCTGTGGGAATAGGACCAGGAGCCGGAAGCGCCCAGCTCCCAGGACCAGTTCTCTGTACGCTTACGCCAGGTCACCGGCACGGCAAACGACACGTATTTCTGCGGGCTGTAATAACCGCCCTGGCCGAGGAAGTAGTCGCTAAGATCTTTTTCATAGTGCCAGACCATATTGGTGAGGCCGACGGTCAGGCGCTGGTTATTCTCGTTGATCAGCTTGTAGTAGTAGCCCGTCATCCAGCGCACGCGCCAGTTATCGGCCACGTTTTTCCCGGTAAGCGTGTCTGCGCTCAGGCTGGACCAGACGCCGTTAGCTTCGCCCTTATCGTAGCTCAGGCTGACACCGCCGCCGGTTGCCCGAACGCCGCCCCACACGGTATTGGTATTCGGATCCCGCTGCCCGCCGAAGGAAAGCAGGGAGCTGGAGATTGGGCGTCGGTGCGCATTCACGGTGTAGCCAATCGGCCCGAGGTCGTTGCTGTAGCTCACGCCGCCCACGACATCAACGACGTCAAAGCCCAGCGGCGTAGTGCCTATATCCGTCTGCCACGTATCGTTTTTCCAGCCAACGGCCAGGCTTGCGCCGTTGCCACTCTGTTTTGTGTTGCCGAAACAGTTGTGTTCCGCACAGGTGCCCCAGCGCTCCTTGTAGCCCGAGCCGTTATCTTTGAACGATCCGGCATCCATGTTCACCATATCGGTACGGAACCACATGCGTCCATCGCTGAGCGGGGCGTCCACTTCCAGCATGGTGGTGTGCGCTTTCAAATCTGAATAACCCGGCGTGCCGCTGGAACCCCAGTATTCGTGGTCAAGCGTCACGTTCACATCCTGCTGACGATAAAGATCGGCGGCGTCGCTACGCACGCCACGCTTCAGCCAGTCGTCTTTTTCGTCATTACGCGTAAGGCGAGTGAAGCTGTCGTTATCCACCGGGCGCGTCCGGGTGATACCTGAAGACACCATCGCGTCTTTATAGGTTTCCAGCGCCTGCTGCGGCTGGCCGCTTGCGGCCTGGAAGCGGGCGGCATCACGCATCACCAGCGCGCTGTCCATCGACGGCGGCTGGCTTTTCGCCGCAACCAGAATCGGGGCATAGGTTTGTGCAGCTTTTTCGTTATCACCCAAAACAGCCCAGGCATTTGCGACCCGGCGCTGGGTATTGATCGACGGGGTAACGCCCGCCGGGGTTGTTTGCAGCTTAGCCAGCAGATCACGAGCCTGCGGTTTATCACCTTCGGCGATCAGCACCTCGGTTAAGCCTAACAGCGCGTCTTCGTTATTCGGCGAGCGCTGCAGGACTTTCTGATACTGCGATTTCGCCGTGGTACGGTCGCCACGCTCGGCGGCCCAGTCGGCCAGCGTTAAATCAATGCGATCGGACGGCGTCTGCTGCTGAAGCAGCGCAATGGCGTCTTTTTCTTTACCGCCGTCCCGCAGGCGGTTAGCCGTTTGCATCACTTCGTTGAACTGCAACCGGTCGGCAAGCTCATGAATATTATCGTTCCACTGCGCTTTTGGCAGCGTATTGAGGTGGCTCAGCGCCGCCACATCGTGGTTATTGCCTGAAAGGTAAAGCCCGTAGGCGAAGACCTGCTCAGGGTCGCCAGGTTTACGCTGGGCAAGACCTCGCATCAGGCTATCCGCCTCGCTATGCTTCCCGGCGGCGTAGAGATCGTTAGACAGGCGATAGGTAATCCATACGCTGTCCGGGTCAAGCTTGAGCCGCTGACGCTGAACGTCCGCCGCTTTTGCCCACTGCCCCTGGCTTTCCAGCGCGGTAGCCTGCTGTTCCAGGCGATCTGCCGTCAGGCTGCGTTCAATATCATCTATGCTTTTGCGCTGGCTGGAGGAAAGGCTCTGAATATAGGCCGCAGCGCGCTCCGGCGACTGACGGCGATAAACGTTTGCCAGACCGCGAATGGCGTTGCTGTTTCCACGATCCATGCGCAGCGCCTGCTGGTAATAACGCTCGGCGCCCGCGTCGTCTTTTTTGGCGACGGCAACATCGCCAAAGCCCAGCACCGCATAGCTATCGGTATTATCAATTCTTTGCGCCTGCTGGTACTTCTGCAGCGCGGCATCCGGATTATTGGCTTTTAGCTGGGTATCACCCTGCTCAATAAGCAGCCAGTAGCGGTTCGTTTTGAGCAAGCTGTCCCACTTCCCGCGGTTATCGCTTTCAGGATCCATCTGAATCGCTTTTTCAAACTGCTGCACCGCCAGGGCACGTTTTCCCTGCTGGGAATAAGCCTGCCCCAACGCGCCAACCACTTCGCTGTCGTTCTGCTTAGCGTTTAACGCCTCTTTCAGCTGCGGGATCGCCTGGTTTCCGCGCCCGCCGCTGACGTCCTCTAAACCTTTAGCACGCGCCCGGAAGGCCGGATCGGCCAGCTGCTTTTGCTGCTGTGCGAGTTGTTCACGCGCGCTGGCGACCGTATCGCCCTCGGTGAACACGGTGAGAAAACGCTGCAAAGCCGCCACGCTTTCTGGCCCTGCCGGCAGGTTCTTAATTTGACCATACCACTGCACAGCGGCATCGCCCCGGCTGCTGTTGGACTTCGACATCTTCTCCAGCATCTGGTAAGCCTCGGCGCTGCGGTCGTTGGCAAACATCAGACGTGCCAGGTTGCCACGCAGCTCGGCATTCCCCGGCGCGGCAGCGTCCAGCGCTTTGAGCTTATCAATCGCCTGGTTAGCACCACCGGGACGCTTCGCCATCAGCATCCAGTATTCAATCGCTAAATCACCCTCAGGCGGGTTGCCGTCAAACATTTTTTCATAGGCCGTAATAGCCTGCTCGGTGTGGCCGCTGGCCGCGAGTAACCGGGCTTCCTGCAGCTGCTGGCGGCCGTCCGCACTGGTCAACATCATGGTGGACTGAGACTGTTTGTAGCCATCAGAACCGGGGGCCAGCTTTGCCAGCCGCTCCAGCTGCTTTTTCGCCCCGGCGTTGTCACCCTGGCGCAGCATGTAGCGCATCCGGGCTGAAATAACGTCCGGATCGTCGGGCGCCATCAGCTCCAGTCGGGCAAGGGACTGACGCACGATATCTTCGCGCTTGCTGGCCTCGCCCATACGCACCTGATCGAGCAATTGCTGCTGAGGCGTCAGGGCGGCCTGGGCCATCGGCATCAGCGCCATGCCCAGTGAGAGAGTGACTAAACTTAATGAGAACTTGCGCATACCTGACCCCAGCTCGGGATTAATTCACCCAGAGAATTGAAGCGAAAACGTTTTTGATCCCATCCCTGACCAAAGAGCGTTAAAACGTAGCTGTAATAGGCGTCAGCCTGGGGGAAATTGTCCTTAACCCGCTGGCGCTGCACTTCCCGTGCTTCGCTATCCTGTAAAAAAGGCAGCATCGCGGCGGAGAAACCCACCGGCCCGTTGCCCTGAATATTTCCGGTTTGCACCTCGACTTTTTCCGGCGGCAAACCTTGTTTAATCGTCATATCGGCCATCGGCTGGAATGCCTTTAGCAGCCGGGCCTTGTGCGGATCGTCGTCGGCCATCATGCCAACCCAAAGGTAAACGCGTATCGAGTCATAGCTGCCGTAGCGGGCATCATCTGTCGCAAACTGCCAGCCTTTGCCTTCGCGCCAGTCAGCCCAGTTTGGGGAGAATCCTTTTGGCGCAGTCTCGAGCAGTAACCGCTGATTAGCCGCCCGCATCGCCGGCCATGGGCCACGGTAGCGAACCACCCGCTGTAGCACCTGCGGCGGAAGGTAGCTTGGGTTCAGCCGCCACTCAGGGGAATGGTTAAAACCCACACGCCCAGGCAACAGTGAAAAACCAAGCCCAGGGATTTTAATCACTTCCTCTTTCGCCACGCGCTTAAGCAGCCTTTCGCCAAGGCGCTTATAGGCAGGCTCATGCCACAAACGCCCCGCCTCCAGCAGGCTCCAGACAATCCACATGTCGGCGTCAGAGGCAGAGTTAGTGTCTAAAACCGTCCACTCGCCTTTGTCGTTTTTGCCCCATAACCAGGCGGGCAGATGGTCTTTTAGCGCCCCTTCGGCAAGGTTGTTTTCCGTCCAGCTCAGCAGCTGGTCGAACATTGCCCTGTCGTTAGCGGCCAGCGCAAAGAAGAGCGCATAACTTTGCCCTTCCGAGGTGGTAATTTTGCGTTCATCGCTGGGGTCGATAACCCTTCCCTGGTCGCTGATGTAGTTCTGTTTAAACTGCTCCCAGGCAGGCCAGGTACAGGCGGCCTGCCCGGTAACGGCTGTCAACATCAGCCCGACCATCAGCAGTACGGAGCTGATTTTCATCGTGATTACTCGTCTTCAGGATCGATACGGCGGCGGCTAATAATACGCAGGATGCGCCACAGCACCCAGGCCAGCAGCACCACGCTTATCGCCGCAAAGATAGCCAGCAGAACCGGATGGTTCGACAATGCGTACCAGATGCGCTCGAACCAGGGCAGATGGCCAACGTAGTAAATATCACCCACGCGCAGGCTATCGACGCCGGATTCACGAATCACCGCCACGGACCCGGAAATCGCCGCACGTTTGCCGCTGTCATTAAGCGCACCGTTCAGCAGTTCGTAGCCGCGAGGGCTGTCGGCCAGTAAAGCGAGGACGCTGCGCTGGTCGTTATACGGCGACTGGAAGCCCACGATGGCGGCCATAGCACCTTTGGAATTGACCGTGGTTTGCGTATCCGCCGCGCGATCTTTTGGATCGGAAACGCTGCTCAGCAGCGGCGTCTGGCGGACCGGCGTTTTCACCCAGCTTTGCGCGGCTTCAACCAGAAGATCGATACGTTTGTCATCTTTCATCGTCGGCGGAATGGTGCCGATTATCATGATGTCCGCATCTTTGCCCTGAATTGTGCTGCCATCATCCGTCAGATTCACGTTTACGGCAGGGAAGCCGGTTTGCGAACCAATGGTGCCAAGCGCGTCCAGCAGCGCGGTCACCTGAGCAGGTTTAGGCTCCTTGCTGACCACCACGATAGTTTGCGAGAGATCGGCCATGCGGCTGAACGGGAAGCCAGCATTCGCGTAGGTACGCAGATCCGGCATCGCAATAAAGTGATGGTAGTTGGAGAAGTCGATAGTTGACTCGTCCTCCACCACAACGTGGTTTTGAATCGGCTGGTAAGTAATACAGTTTTCAAGCGAACCACCCGGCATCGGGTTCATGTACGAGAAGTCAAAGCGCAGCTGGTTGGCGGCACCCAGGCGCAGCGCCGGAATGGCCACGTCGGTTTTGCCGTCCAGCAGCCCTTGCAGCACCGGCAGGCGCAGCAGCAGCTTGCTGTTCTCTTCGCTCGGCGTCAGGCTGAACGACTGCAGGAACTGGTTGTTCAGGCTGATATCCATGCGCGAGCTGTCTTTCATCGCTGGCGCGGTGTAACGATATTTCAGGTTCAGATCGATCCCGTTACTGCGCAGCAGATAGAGATCCGGCGGCAGGTTCATGGTCACGCTAATCGCACCCGGCTGCACTCCGCTGGACTGCAGCTGCTCCTGGTAGCCTTTCATTTCGCCAAGCGTCACCGGGCGGTCGGTTCTCACCCAGTTTGGCGCATCGTAAGGTTCACGTGGCAGCAATGGCTTCACATCATCCACGGTGACGCTGCTGCCGCGGAACAGGATATTGCCCTGGGCAATCCCTTTTGCGGCCTGCACGAGGTCTTTGTCATCGCGCCCCATCACCACCAGCAGCTTAACGTATGGGTTATCCGGGTGGCTTATCATCTCAACGGTTGGCGCCTGCACGGCCGGATGGTCACGCAGGAAGTCAGGACGCTTGTCGTTAGTGGCAAATACGATACCGTTGCTTGTCGGCAACTGGTTGAAAAGCACCGGGAAGCTCTGCCCACGCCACGCCGTGCGGGAGCCAAACCATGAGGCGACAATCCCTGCGGCGCGCTGCTGCTCAATATCCGGGCTGGCGGCAAAAACAATCGGCAGCGTCAGCGGGCGGTCATCGCGCGAGTCGAAGAACGGCACCGGGAAGTGCGACAGGTCGTTTTGCACCGGCAAACGCTGATAGGTCAGCGACAGCGAACTGCTGCGCCCGACGTCCATCCACAGCGTGCTGCTGGCCGGGTTTTCACAGATATCGCGATAGTGGCCGACAAACTCCAGCCGCACGCGGTTGAAGTCGGTGATATACAGCGGATCGACCGGCACCTGAGCAAACGTCTTTTTGCCCAGCTGTTCTTTGGTGACCGGCAGAACGCCCATCAGCTCGTCGTTAAGATAAACTTTCAGCTGAGACTGCACCGGCAGCAGGGCAGGCGAAGGCGTGTATTCAAGATTCAGCAGCGCTTTCGAGACGATTTCATCCCGACGCATGCCAAACTCAACCCCGCTGTTCGGCTGCACGCCGGTTAACACCATACTTCCCGGCGGCGGCGCAATTTGCGCGAAATTCAGCTTCACATCGCGAGAAGGCACATTTTCGGCGACGATGGGTGCATTTGCACCCGGCACACCCGGCAAGACCTGCCCAACCGTAGGGGCGTTTTCCGCAGGCGTTGCAGGCACCACCGCGTCCGTCGACCCAGGCTGAGGTGTCACCACCGCCTGGTTTGCCGTAGCCACGGCAGGAACCGTCGGAGCCGGGGTCGCGTCAGCCGCGTTCACCGCCGTAACAGGCAGGGCGCTGATGCCTACCGCCGCCGCATAAAACCAGGATATTTTTCTTTTCATCGCGTTTTCATCAAATTAATCAGGCTGTTGACAAACCTCAGGCGAAGGAAGAAACACCAGAGAACATCAATTCGTTATTTCGGTTGCCGGCTACAAAAAGGGAAAAACCACGCTTCCTCCCTCTTCATAAGCAATCTCGTCAGGCCAATGCAGACAAGGTCCGCCGTTTTGCTGGTTCGGCCGTCGGGCTGTGCGGAATAAACGACACAACCCAGTCAACCAGCACGGTGATCGCGTGGAAAATAAACTTCAATGACGGTGGAGCAAACTCCGCGAGGTGCCGGTAGCCCCGGAAACCAAGCTTGAGAATATCCACCAGGCTTTCCAGCGGCTTATCCTCGGGGAAACTGTCCTGCCATAGCGCCCAGGTGTCGGCGCGGGCAAAAGTACACTGAATAAAATCAATATGTTGTTTGGTGGTCATCTGCGCCAGCTGCAGGCCGACTTCGTCACCAAAGACCCTCATCACCTGGGCCGGGAAGAAGAACTCCTGCGCCCCACGCTTGAGCAGCAGATTCACTTTTTGGCCTTCCAGCACCTGCGTTGGGCCATGAATCTTGATGCCTACCCCGCCGTCTGAATAGTCGTGCACGGTGCAGGGGAACAGATGGCCGTCTTCACGCGCCAGCGCCGCCGGCATGGCGATTTCAACGCGGTGCGCGCGCCTGACCTGCTTACTCTCAACCGAAACGGCGACTGCGCCACCGAGAATAATCAGGTTGTAGAATACCCAAAGCAGGCTCACCACCACCGTTAGCGCCTCGTTTTCGGGGCCGTAGAAGAAACGCCATGCCCCAACGGCAACGCCCAGCAGGTTAACCAGCACCAGCACGAGGTACGGCCTTGTGATCACCCAGTCTACGTACTCGTTTTCAACTAACCCGCCTTTCGCGGTGACGTTGAACTTCCCTTTGTGCGGGTTGAATAGCGCCACCAGCGTAGGCTGGGCGATATACCACGCCAGCACCGTTTCATAGATTTCACTCCAGAACGAATGGCGGTACTTGCCCTGAATTTTGGAGTTGGTCAGGCTGGCGTGAACCATGTGCGGCAGAACAAACAGCGCAATCATGATAGCCGGGGCGTAAATGATATAGGCGTGGAACAGCAGAAACGCCAGCGGCGCAGTCAGGAAGATAAGCCGCGGGATCCCCGACAGGAAGTGGAACATGGCGTTGGCGTAACAGAGTCGCTGGGCAAACTTCAGCCCTTTGCCGAAGAACGGGTTATCGAGACGGAAAATCTGCGTCATGCCGCGCGCCCAGCGAATACGCTGCCCGATGTGCGCCGAAAGGCTTTCCGTTGCCAGCCCAGCCGCCTGCGGAATACGCAGATAAGCCGAGGTGTAGCCGCGCCGGTGCAGGCGCAGCGAAGTGTGCGCATCTTCGGTCACCGTTTCGACGGCGATACCGCCAATTTCGTCCAGCGGCCCACGGCGGATCACCGCACAGGAACCGCAGAAGAACGTGGCATCCCACATGTCGTTCCCGTCCTGCACCAGCCCGTAGAACAGCGTGCCTTCGTTAGGCGTTTTACGAAAACGCCCAAGGTTGCGCTCGAACGGGTCGGGCGAGAAGAAGTGGTGCGGCGTCTGCATCATCGCCAGCTGTTTCTCTTTGAAGAACCAGCCCATAGTCAGCTGCAGGAAGGAGCGCGTTGGCACGTGGTCGCAGTCGAAGATGGCGACGAAATCACCTTTGGCATGCTTCAGCGCGTTATTGATGTTCCCCGCTTTGGCGTGCTCGTGCGTTGGGCGAGCGATATAATTTACCCCGACCATATCGGCGAACTGCTTAAACTCCTCGCGCCCGCCGTCGTCCAGAATCCAGATGTTCAGCTTGTCCTTCGGCCAGTCTATGCCCAGCGAGGCGTAGATGGTGCCCTTCACAACGTGCAGTTCTTCGTTATAGGTCGGGACAAAAATATCCACCACCGGCTAGGTGCTCATGTCTTTTGGCATCGGCACCGGCTGGCGGTTCAGCGGCCACACCACCTGGAAATACCCCATCACCAGCACCAGCCAGGCGTACGTCTCGGCAAACAGCAGCCCCAGCCCGAAGGCAAGGCTCACCGGATCGTTCCAGTTAAGGGTCGAGGTGTAGCGCCACCAGATATAGCGGCAGGAAACGGTCAGCGACAGCACGATCAGCATCAGCGCGGCAAAACGCCCGGGCAACCGGCGAACCAGCAGCGCGACGCCCCACAGCAGCAGCAGGAAGATAAGCTGCGACAGCGGGTTAAACGGCTGAGTGATGCAAAGCAGGGCCAGCACGGCGGAAAAGACCACGATCGCGCCCAAAATAATACGCCGGGCGGTGTGGCTGATATGGCCCAGCTCTTTCTTCTCTTCGAGGTGCTGGGTGCGATTGCTAAAGTTTTCCGGCAGCTTATTCAGCCAGTCATGCCAGCTCTCGCGCCACGCCTGAATTCGGGCAAAAGAACGCACGCGAGGGCGCCCGCTTTTCTTGCCGGCACGAAGCATCAGCCACAGGCTTTGAATAGCGTAACGGACAGCGTCCAGCGGCCGAGGCCTGTCGGGATTGATGTGCGGATAAAGCTGGTCATGCTCGGCGCGTATGCGGCTCCAGCGCTGGCCTTCAAGCGGCAGAACAATCCACGCCAGAATAAAGACTATGCAGCCCAGCACGGCGCTGAACGGCGGAGCGCCGTTGCGACGGAAAGTACGATAACGCTCCCCCAACCGCCGGCTGGCAGCAGGAAGTAACAGCCACGACGCCAGGTTACTCATGCTTCTTCCCTGAAAGGTTCAGCAGGCACCAGTTAGCGAGCGTCATAATTTCTTCTGCGATAAGCGAGTCTGGACGATGCTCGCCAGGCGGCTGTTTTACCGCGGCGCTTTCGGCCATCGCCTCATCCCGGTGGAGAATAATAGGGATCATCGTGCGCTGGCTCTGCAGCCAGATTTGGTAGATATCGTCCTGCAATTGGCTCGCTACCAGAAGATAGTTCACCAGTAAGTGCGCGCCTTTAGGCAGGGCCTGCTGGTGCAGGCGGATATGGCAGTTGGTGTCCGGTTTTACCACCGTCAGTACGCTATCGGTTTGCGCCAGAATCTGACGCGTTAATGCGTTAAAGCCGTGAGGTAAGTCCAGTAAAATCCACTGGTATTGCTGGCTCGCTTTCAGGTCAGCGAGAAAATGGCTGAACTGCCCGAGGGCTTTTTCCACCGTCTCGAACGTTTCATGCTCAGCCGGGCTCAGTTGACCAAACGGCAGCACGTCAAGGTGGCTGGTATAACGCCACGCGCTTTTGCGCCAGTCTTCGTTATCCAGCATGGCGCGCGCCCAGCCCTTAGGCTCTGCGAAATCAATATTATAAAACATGCGCAGCAGGTTATCTGGCGAGATATCTATCACCAGTACCGACTCCCCAAGCTGCTGCAACGACCAGCCAAGTGCCGCGGTGATAGAAGTCGTCCCTACACCACCACGCAACCCCTGCAACCCAATGACAGCCATCAGGCCTACTCCCTATTGTTGCGTTAATTCCGCCAGCAACGGCCAGCGCTTAATTGCCGCCGCCAGCTGTTCCTGCTGCGATATATCGGTGTAATCTATTTCCGGCAGTGAGAATGCTTTACTTAGCGCCAGAAAATCATTTTGGAAGGCATAAACAAGCTTGTTTTCCTGAGCATTGCCAGTCTCTTCATCTTGCATTTTGGTAGTCATCCCTCGGGCAGGTTTCGTCACCAGCGATAACGGCAAATGTCCGGAAAACGAAAAGTGTTTTACAATGCTAAAACTGATGCTGTTTATTTTCAATGGTAGGTTTCTTTCTTAGCTTACGCTAGTAAACTGACATACATACTAATTTATCTCCAGGGGACGCCATGGAACCCATATTTTCGCTTGGCATCCGTTCATTGTGGAACGAATTGAGCCATATGCCCGCAGGCGGCATCTGGTGGCTAAACGTAGAATGTCAGGATGACGCAATAAACATTGTTAATCAAACAGTTGCAGCCCAAAACTCGGATGCAAACGTTGCCGTCATTGCAATGTCAGCCAGGCCAAAACAAACGATAAAGCTCGACTCGACGAAAGGCCCGGAGAAAATACGCCTTTTTACGATGCCTTCGACTATCAATGGGCTCAACTCGCTGCGCCGTGATTTGATGTGCAGCATTAATCCCGAACACTACTTTTTTATACTCTTAAGCTCAGATAACGTTTGGGACAATATATCAACAGCCGACCTGCGCCATTGGCTTGCCGCGATGGGAAAATGGACCAAACGCATTAAGTGCAGTCTGCTTTTTGTCAATGTCGGAAATAATAATGACAAACAATTCTCATTATTAGTCAGCGAACATCGCAGCCTTTCCGGCCTCGCCAGCCTGCGCGCACAAAGTGATATTCACCGTTACGACGTAGCCTTCTGGTGTAATGAGAGAGGCGTCACAGCCGATCAACAACTTAATATTCAATGGCAAAATGAAGCGTGGCAGGTGCAGGAAAATTCCGAAAACGCCCCTCAGCCCCGCAGCGATGAAAAACGCGTGCTCAGCCACATTGCGGTGCTGGAAGGTGCCCCTGCCCTGTCGGAAAACTGGCAGCTCTTCGACAACAACGAGCAGCTGTTTGAAGCGGCGCGAACCGCGCAGGCCGCGACGATCATTTTCTCTCTCACCCAGAACGGCCAAATCAACAGCATTGCCCGCCAGATCCACTCGCTCCGCCGCCAGCGCGGCAGTGCGCTCAAACTCGTTGTCCGCGAAAACCAGGCCAGCCTGCGCGCCACCGACGAAAGGCTTTTACTGGGCTGCGGCGCCACGCTGATTATTCCGTGGAACGCCCCGCTTTCACGCTGCCTGACGATGATAGAAAGCGTGCAGGGCGCGAAGTTTACCCGCCATGTGCCGGAAGACATTAGCGTCCTGATAGACCAGATGCAGCCGCTGAAGCTGCGCGGCTACCAGCCGTGGGACGTCTTCTGCAACGGCATCGGCACGCTGATGAACAACGCTTTGCTGCCGGAAGACGGCAAAGGCGTAATGGTCGCGCTGCGCCCGGTGCCAGGGCTGCGGGTTGAGCAGGCGCTGACGCTGTGCCGTCCGAACCGCATGGGCGATATCGTCACCCTCGGCGAAAACCGGCTGGTGCTGTTCCTCTCTTTCTGCCGAATTAACGATCTCGATACCGCGCTGAATCACATATTCCCGCTGCCGGTGAACGACATTTTCACCAACCGCATGGTGTGGTTTGAAGACAGCCAAATCACGGCTGAAATACTCCAGATGCAGGCCATGCGTCCGGAGAAGTGGGCGAAGCCGCTTGCCGCCACCCTCGACCTGAACACCGTGCGCCATGTCAGCCGCGAAGGGCACGGCTGGCGTCGGGGGCCAACGCCCATCACGCTGCTGGATGACACGCCGAGGGAGCAGACACCATGATGAACATCACCGACATCATTCAGCTCATCGTGCTTTGCGCGATTATTTTTATTCCGCTGGGCTACACCGCTCGCCGCTGGCTTCCTCGCCTTACCGCTTCGGTACGGCTGATGTTTTTAAAACCACGCTACGTTAAACCGGCCGGAACGCTGCGCCGAACTTCCGTCAAGGCAGACCATCAACATGACTAATCACTCTCAAACGGCAAAGTCGCCAGCCTATTTTCTGCAATACTGGCGTGGCCTGGGTGGCTGGAACTACTACTTCCTGTTGAAGTTCGGGCTGCTGTGGACCGGCTATCTTAATTTTCATCCGCTGGCAAACCTGGTTTTTCTGGCCTTTTTGCTGTTCCCGCTGCCGCCGCTCAAACTTCATAAGCTGCGTAACTGGATAGCCCTGCCGGTGGGAATTGGCCTGTTCTGGCACGATACCTGGCTGCCGGGACCTGACAGCATCATGAGCCAGGGCTCGCAGGTTGTCGGCTTTAGCGCAGACTACCTTCTCGACCTGGTGACACGCTTTATTAACTGGCAGATGATCGGCGCGGCGTTTGTGCTGCTGGTTGCCTGGCTGTTTGTCTCGCAGTGGCTGCGCGTCACGGTCTTCGTCGTCGCAATCCTGGTGTGGCTGAACCTGCTAACCGTGGCCGGCCCGGCTATCTCTTTACTGCCGTCGACGTCGCAAACGACAGCCTCCGTTAACGCTGGCGGCACGGCTGGGGCAACAACTTCCGGCAATACGCTGGCCCCGGTTCCCGGTGATATTCCGGCGCAAACGGCACCACCGACCAGCGATAACATCACCGCGTGGCTGAACAGCTTCTATGCCAGCGAAGCTAAACGGCAGACCAAATTCCCGGACGCGCTGCCCGCAGACGCTCAGCCTTTTGAGCTGCTGATCATTAACATCTGCTCGCTTTCCTGGTCCGATATCGAGGCGGTGGGCCTCAGTTCGCATCCGCTGTGGAAACACTTCGATATTCTGTTTAAAAACTTCAACTCGGCGACGTCTTACAGCGGCCCGGCGGCTATTCGCCTGCTCCGCGCCAGCTGCGGCCAGTCCACGCATAAAGGACTGTATGAACCAGAGGGCAACCAGTGCTATCTGTTTGACGATCTTGCCCGCCTGGGCTTTAAGCAGCAGCTGATGATGGATCACAACGGCGTGTTCGGTGACTTCCTGAAAGAAGTCCGTGAGTACGGCGGCATTCAGGTGCCTCTGATGGATCAAAGCGGGCTGCCAAGCGGCCTGCAGGCGTTCGACAATTCGCCAATTTACGACGACACTGCCGTGCTGCACCGCTGGCTGCAGGGTGAGCAGAACGACGGGGTTAACCCGCGTACCGCCACCTTCTACAACCTGGTACCGCTGCATGATGGCAACCACTATCCGGGGAACAGCAAGCCTGCAGACTATAAGGTACGTGCCCAGAAGCTGTTTGATGAGCTGGACTCATTCCTGACCGAGCTTGAGAAGTCGAACCGTAAAGTGATGGTGGTGATTGTGCCGGAGCACGGCGCGGCGCTGAAAGGCGACAAAATGCAGGTGTCGGGACTGCGTGATATCCCAAGCCCGGATATCACCCACGTTCCTGCAGGCGTGAAGTTCGTCGGTATGAAGGCGCCACACGGCGGCGATGCCATTGAAATCACTCAGCCGAGCAGCTATCTGGCGATTTCTGAACTGGTTTCCCGCTCGATAGACGGCAAGAACTTTGTCGCCGACCAGGTCGACTGGAACGCGCTGACCGGCAACCTGCCGCAAACCGCCCCGGTTTCCGAAAACTCTACGGCGGTGGTGGTGAAGTACCAGGATAAGCCTTATGTCCGCCTGAGCGGCGGCGACTGGGTGCCTTATCCGCAATAAGGTTTGCGTTTAGACGATTGAAAACCGGCGCCTGGAGCGCCGGTCACATTGATGACAAACAGCCGAAAAACGTGGTTTTCGACTGTTTGGGGCAAACCAGAGAACATTATTCATTGTTTTTAGTAGACCTGGGTTCGGACTTTTTTAGAGCAATGAACTTTGTCAGCAGTCTCACCGGCGCCTGGAGCGCCGGTTTTTTTATGCGGCTATCGGAAAATCTGAACCGCAGTGAGCCAGATTACCCCAAAGGACTCAGGGTGATTTCTACGCGACGGTTTTGCGCTTTGCCTTCCGCAGTGCTGTTGCTGGCGATAGGATTCGCCGGGCCTGCGCCGGAGGTGCGAATACGGCTCGCGTCAACGCCCTGGGTAATCAGCGCGCTGCCTACGCCGTCCGCACGCTGCTGTGACAGACGCATGTTCAGCTCTTTGCTGCCGGTACTGTCGGTATAGCCGACCACGTTAACCGCCGTTTTTGGATATTCTTTCAGTACCATCGCCACGCCGCTCAGGGTATTGGCCCCCGCCGGTTTCAGGGTGGCGCTACTGCTGTCGAAGGTGACGTTATTCGGCATATTCAGCACGATGTTATCGCCGCTGCGGGTCACGCTCACGCCGGTTCCACGCATTTTGTCGCGCAGTTTGGCTTCCTGCACATCCATGTAATAGCCCACACCGCCCCCGAGCGCTGCACCCGCGGCCGCGCCAATCAGAGCGCCTTTACCGCGATCTTTCTTCGATGACGAAAGAACCCCTACGCCAGCCCCTACCAGCGAGCCAATTCCGGCTCCTATCCCTGATTTCCCGGCCTGGCTTTCACCGGTGTACGGGTTAGTGGTACAGCCAGAAACCGCTAAGGTGCCACACACGACGGCGGCGATAATCATGACGCGTTTTTTCATCTTATTTCCTTCAATCCTTATTCATCCTTTGCCGGATACGAACCCGGCGATTGATTATGACGATAATTCGTGTAGAAAATTCCGGTAAGTATTCTGAATAGTTGTCGCAAATTGAGTGGGCATAGCCCACCGCCTGCAATCGCGGAGCCCAAATTGGCCAATTCATCCTCTTCACGTAAACAGATCCTCACTGCCGCGCACTGGGGCCCCATGCTGGTCGAAACCGACGGAGAACGCGTTTATCACTCTCGCGGCGCGCTTGAAACCGGTCATCAAAACTCCCTGCAAAGCGCGGTGCCGGATCAGGTTCACAGCAAAGCTCGCGTCGCGTTTCCCATGGCGCGTAAAGGCTTTCTGGCCTCGCCGGATAAGCCACAGGGCGTTCGCGGCAAAGATGAGTATGTGCGCATCAGCTGGGATGACGCGCTGACGCTGATTCACCAGCAGCACAAACGCATTCGGGAGAACTACGGCCCGGCGGCAATTTTCGCAGGCTCCTACGGCTGGCGCTCCAACGGCGTGCTGCACAAAGCCTCCACGCTGCTTCAGCGCTACATGAGCCTGGCGGGCGGCTATACCGGGCACTCCGGCGACTACTCGACCGGTGCCGCGCAGGTGATCATGCCCTACGTGGTCGGCTCCAATGAGGTTTACCAGCAGCAAACCAGCTGGCCGCTGCTGCTTGAGCACAGCGACGTGGTGGTGCTGTGGAGCGCGAACCCGCTTAACACGCTGAAAATCGCCTGGAATGCCAGCGACGAACAGGGCGTGAAGTACTTCGAGCAGCTAAAAAACAGCGGCAAAACGATTATCGCCATCGACCCGATGCGTTCAGAAACCGTCGACTTCTTCGGGGCACGCGCCGAATGGATCGCCCCGCACATGGGCACCGACGTAGCGCTAATGCTCGGCATTGCCCACACGCTGGTTGTGCATGGCAGGCACGATACGGATTTCCTCGCCCGCTGCACCTATGGCTATGACAGGTTTGAAGCCTACCTGCTCGGCAACACCGACGGCATCCCGAAAAGCGCGGCCTGGGCCGCTGAGATCTGCGGTATTCCGGCAGACACAATCGAAAAGCTGGCGGACCTTTTCAGCCAAAAACGCACCATGCTGATGGCTGGTTGGGGCATGCAGCGCCAGCAGTACGGCGAGCAAAAACACTGGATGCTGGTCACGCTGGCGGCGATGCTGGGCCAGATAGGCACGCCTGGCGGCGGCTTTGGTCTTTCCTATCACTTTGCCAACGGCGGTAACCCGACGCGTAGCGCGGCCGTGCCCGGCTCGCTACAGGGCTCGCTTGCTGGCGGCACCGACGCAGTAGAAAAAATCCCCGTGGCACGTATCGTCGAGGCGCTGGAAAATCCAGGGGTGGCCTATCAGCATAACGGCAGACAGCACACCTTCCCCGACCTCCGCATGCTTTGGTGGGCGGGTGGCAGCAACTTCACCCATCATCAGGACACAAACCGTCTTGCCGCAGCCTGGCAGAAGCCGGAGCTGATCGTTATCTCCGAATGTTTCTGGACGGCGGCGGCAAAACACGCCGATATCGTTCTGCCGGTAACCACCTCGTTCGAGCGAAACGACATGACGATGACCGGGGATTACAGCAACCAACACCTTGTGCCGATGAAGCAGGTGGTTTCCCCGCAGGGCGAAGCGTGGAATGATTTTGATATCTTTGCTGAACTGAGTGAAAAATGGGAAACCGGCGGTAAAGAACGGTTCAGTGAAGGAAAAAGCGAGCTTGAATGGCTGGAGAGTTTCTATGACATTGCCCGCCAACGAGGCGCAGCCCAACGGATCGAACTTCCGGAATTTAACGACTTCTGGGAAGCTAACCAGCTGATAGAAATGCCAGAAAACGCGAAAAATGCTGAATTCATTCGCTTCTCAGCTTTTCGCGACGATCCTGAAGCAAACCCGCTCAAAACGCCGAGCGGTAAAATTGAAATCTATTCCGAGCGCATCGCCAGTTTTGGCTACCAGGATTGCCCGCCGCACCCAAGCTGGCTGGCACCTGACGAATGGCAGGGCAACGCTGCTTCCGGCCAGCTGCAGCTGCTCTCATCCCATCCGGCACACCGCCTGCACAGCCAGCTAAACTACGCCGCGCTGCGCGACCAGTATGCGATAGCGGGACGTGAACCTATTACGCTGCATCCGATTGACGCCAAAGCGCGCGGCATTGAGCACGGAGATTTAGTGCGGGTATGGAACGCTCGCGGGCAGGTCCTGGTGGGCGCTCAGGTTACCGACGGCATCAGGCCCGGCGTGGTCTGTATCCACCAGGGTGCATGGCCCGATCTGGACGAAGATAACCTGTGCAAAAACGGCGCGGTTAACGTACTCACGATGGATATTCCGTCTTCACGGCTGGCTAACGGCTGCGCGGCAAACAACTCCCTCGTCTGGGTAGAGAAATTTACCGGTCCGGCGCCTACGGTGACGGCGTTTGATCCGCCTGCCAGCTCATAATCCACGTCGGGTGCTGCGTCTCTTCCTGCCACGCGCTTTCTTCTATGCGAAAGCCGTGGCGGTGGTAGAAATGTACCGCCTGGCGATTTTTCTGGTACACCTCGAGGCTCAAGGCCGGGTATTCCTCTTTGGCCTTCTCCAGCAGCTTGCCGCCGATGCCTTGCCCCGTGCAGGAAGGCGCCACGAACAGCGCGCCAATAAACTGCTTCTCCATGACGCTGATAAACCCCACCAGCTGCCGCTCATGCAAATAGACCCACGTTTTTGACTGCGGGATATACACATTGCGCACCAGGTTCACGCTCTCATGCCAGTAGCTTTCCGCGATAAACGGATGCCCGTCGATGGTGCTCTCAAGCCAGAGCGCCATCAGCGCATCCATTTCCCCGGCGTTAAAGGGCCGGATCATTGGCGAAAATCTGGGTGGCAGAAGCAGCCCGTCACATGGTCATTGACCAGGCCGCAGGCCTGCATAAACGAATAGCAGATTGTCGAGCCCACGAACTTAAAGCCGCGTTTTTTCAGCGCTTTAGACAACGCATCTGAGGTTGGCGTAAAGGCTGGAACTTCGCTGAGCGAGGCGGCATGCGAGATCTGCGGCTTATTCTCCACGAAGGCCCAGACGAACTCGGGGAATTTCTCTCCGTTGGCCTCCATCGCCAGAAAGGCTTTGGCGTTATTGATAATGGCCTCAATTTTCCCACGATGGCGAATAATCCCGGCGTCCTGCATCAGCTCATCCACCTCTTCCGGCTGGATCAGCGCGACGGCATAAGGGTCGAAATTCCTGAAGCGCTGGCGGTAGTTCTCACGTTTTTTTAGCACGGTTATCCACGATAGCCCTGCCTGCTGGCCTTCAAGACAGATCATCTCAAACAGCTTTTGCCCGTCGGTGACCGGCACGCCCCATTCTTTGTCGTGATAGTCCAGATACAGCGGATCCTGAGTGACCCAGCCACAACGTTCCATTTCGTTCTCCCTCATCACCTTCCGCACCCGCGGGCAAATTCACAATCTGACAATAGTGAATCCGGGGCGTTTCGCAACCCTAAACGAGATCAAAGAAAGGTGATTTAGCACTGATGATTTTGCAAAGTGTTAACTATGTCCCATTTATGATTTAACATTTAATATACAGCAATCACGCACAATAGATTGATAGCAAGCACTAACCAACATAACTCAACATGCATTGTGGAGGCCGTTCATACCGCCTCAGAGGCATTTCATTCCGTTCTCCACGCATTTCATGCCGTTTTTTCCTGGAATAAACGGCGCTTCGCTATCGTAGGCGGCAGATAACTTCCCTTAGATTCGCAGGACATCTGCCATGAACACTGCCACCTACAACCGTACTCGCTGGTTAACCCTCATCGGGACCATCATTACCCAGTTCGCACTGGGTTCCGTTTATACCTGGAGCCTGTTCAACAGCGCGCTGTCCCAGAAGCTGGACGCCCCTATCAGCCAGGTCGCCTTCTCCTTCGGCCTGCTGAGCCTGGGCCTCGCCATCTCCTCTTCCGTAGCGGGCAAACTGCAGGACCGCTTCGGCGTACGTAAGGTCACCATGGCGGCAGGCGTGCTGCTCGGTGCCGGTCTGTTCTTCACCGCGCACGCCAACAACCTGATGATGCTGTGGCTCACCGCAGGCGTACTGGTCGGCCTGGCCGACGGCGCAGGCTACCTGCTGACGCTGTCTAACTGCGTGAAATGGTTCCCGGAGCGCAAGGGCCTGATTTCTGCTTTCTCCATCGGTGCCTATGGCCTCGGCAGCCTCGGTTTTAAATATATTGATACCCATCTGCTGGCGGCCTACGGCCTCGAAAACACCTTTATGATTTGGGGCGGCCTGGCGATGGTCATGGTGCTGTTCGGCGCCACCATGATGAAAGATGCTCCGCTGCAGGAAACCAAAACCGCAAACGGCGCGGCGAAAACAGACTTCACCCTGGCGGAATCTATGCGTCAGCCACAGTACTGGATGCTGGCGCTGATGTTCCTGACCGCCTGCATGAGCGGCCTGTACGTTATCGGCGTAGCAAAAGATATCGCGCAGGGCATGGTGCACCTGGATGCAATGTCCGCCGCCAACGCGGTGACCGTTATCTCAATTGCTAACCTGAGCGGCCGCCTTATCCTCGGTATTCTGTCCGATAAAATCGCCCGTATTCGCGTTATCACGATTGGCCAGGTGATTTCTCTGGTCGGTATGGCGGCCCTGCTGTTTGCCCCGCTGAACGAAATGACGTTCTTTGCGGCCATCGCCTGCGTTGCCTTTAACTTTGGCGGCACCATCACCGTTTACCCTTCTCTGGTCAGCGAATTCTTCGGCCTGAACAACCTGACTAAAAACTACGGCGTGATTTACCTGGGCTTCGGTATCGGCAGCATCTGCGGCTCCATCATCGCCTCGCTGTTTGGCGGCTTCTACGTCACCTTCTGCGTCATCTTCGCCCTGCTGATTCTCTCCCTGGCGATTTCCACCACGATTCGTCAGCCAGCCCGTGCAGCGCTGAACCACAAACACGCACACGCCTGATTATTCCTGATAATCAGCAGATACAGCCGCCTACTCGGGCGGCTTTTTTTATTCCAGAAGCGCAAGTCAGGATTGGGCCACTGCCTACAAGTAAGGTAATTAACTCACCATCAAAGATCTGAGGCGCCAACTGTAAATAACGGGCCAGATCGTCACGTATCTGGATACATCCCTCTTATCCTGTGCTCTACTAGCCGCCGCTGAGTTTTGACGCGGAGATGAGATTTTTCTTTGAATTCACCCCTCATAGAGAACTACGCTCGAACCCCACGGTCTGATAAGCGCTAATATGTTTATATCGCCAGGATACCCTGCATGAATTACTTTAAGACAATGTCCCAGCAGAAATTATGTTTACTGCTCGGGGTCTACATTGGTTGGTTTTTAAATATTTCTGTTTTCTATCAACGCTTTGATAGCCGGGCACAGGTTTTCATCGCCTGGAAGGGCCTTGCCGCTGCAACTGAGTTTTTCGCCTGCCTGCTGGTGACGTTTTTCCTGTTCCGCCTGCTGTCGATTTTTGGCCGCAACCTCTGGCGCGTGCTGGCTACCTTTGTAGTGCTTTGCTCGGTGGCCGCCAGCTACTATATGACCTTCTTCAACGTGGTGATCGGCTACGGCATTATTGCCTCGGTGATGACCACTGATATCGACCTGTCTAAAGAAGTGGTGGGCTATCACTTCGCTATCTGGATGGTGCTGGTTAGCCTTATACCGCTGTATCTGATCTGGACGAACAGGTCACAAGATACGCTGCTTCAGCAGCTGAAAACCCCTGGCCAACGCATTAAAAACATCGCTATCGTCGTCTGCGCAGGCTTACTGGTTTGGGCGCCGCTGCGTACGCTGGGTGAAATACAGTCCAACGATGAGCGCGGCTCAACCACAGATATGGCAAGCTACGGCGGCGTCGTGGCGAGTTCCTATGTTCCGGTAAACTGGGTTTCCTCGCTGGGGCTGTTTGCCTGGGCACAGGCCGACGAATCTGACGGTAACGGTTCTCTGATGAACCCAACGAAAAAATTCACCTACGTCGCGCCGCCAGGCATGGATGACACCTACGTGGTGTTTATTATCGGCGAGACAACCCGCTGGGATCACATGGGCCTGCTCGGCTATGACCGCGACACCACGCCAAAACTCTCTAAAGAGAAAAACCTGGTCGCTTTTCGCGGCCAGTCCTGCGATACCGCCACTAAACTCTCGCTGCGCTGCATGTTCGTGCGCGAAGGCGGAGCTGAAGATAACCCTCAGCGAACCCTCAAAGAGCAGAATGTTTTTGCGGTCCTGAAACAGCTGGGCTTTAGCTCCGACCTGTACGCCATGCAGAGCGAAGTCTGGTTCTATAAAAATGCCATGCCGGACACCCTGGCCTTCCGCGAACAAATTGCCGCTGAGCCTCGTAACCGCGGTAAAACCGTGGACGATATGCTGTTAGTGGATGAGATGAAGCAGTCGCTCAATCGCAACCCCGATGGCAAACATCTTATTATCCTGCACACCAAGGGTTCTCACTTCTCCTACGCTCAGCGCTATCCGCGCAGCTTTGCGAAATGGACGCCTGAGTGCATCAACCTCGAAAAAGGTTGTTCAAAGGAACACCTGATCAACGCCTTTGATAACTCGGTGCTGTACATCGATACGATGATCGACAGCGTGATTGACCAGGTGCGCGATAAGAAGGCGATTGTTTTCTACGCCGCGGATCACGGTGAGTCCATCAGCGACTCAATGCACCTGCACGGCACGCCGCGAGCTATGGCTCCGCCAGAGCAGTTCCGCGTGCCGCTGATGATTTGGGCCTCGGACAAGTATCTGGAGAACCCAACGTTCGCCGAGTCCTTTAAACACCTGCAGGAACAGGCAAAAATGAAGGTGCCGCATCGCCACGTTGAGCTGTACGACACTATTCTCGGCTGCCTGGGGTATACCTCACCCAACGGCGGGATTAACCAGAACAACAACTGGTGTCACGTTCCAAATAAAGCCGTGAACTAACCGATTCACTGCGGCACGCATTTGAATAAAACACTCCGTATCGCGGGGTGTTTTATTCTCTTCAGCCCACGGGTTTATTCGCATCAGGTTCTGCTATTTTGGCCTCTGCCAGGCCACATTAAGTCATCGTGTTTGGTTATGGAAAACCGTGGTTTTTTGCGCCGTCGCTTATGATGGGAGACAGCATTTTCCGCTGTGAGCGATGCAGATCACAAAATAAATCGTGCAACAATTCATCATTTAACACAAAATTTTACCCATTCAGGGCAATCGATTCCCTCTGTAGGTTGCAAATTAATCAGTGTAATATTCTGGTAACAAGCCTGTAGCATAAATTTCCCTGCTGGAAATGACCCCTGAAGGTTTTTTTAATCTTTGCCCGCTAAATCCCACCTTGCTTGTAAATCCCCGTAACCTGTATTGACGTTTCCTTAATCTGTTGACAGATTGTAGGACGAGAGGAGCTATTTACGGACCGTCTGTGCTACCTCCATGCATGACTCGCGAAAGGAACTGCTAGCCTCACCACTGCCTCCGGGCACACCGTACCGACCACCCACAAATAACAATGGTCAGACGGTTACAAAACACAACACGACACATAATTGGAGCAGAATAATGAGTATTTCCTTGAAGAAGTCAGGGATGCTGAAATTTGGTCTGAGCCTGGTTGCCATGACCGTTGCAGCAAGCGTACAAGCCAAAACCCTGGTTTACTGTTCAGAAGGTTCCCCAGAGGGCTTTAACCCACAGCTGTTCACCTCCGGCACGACTTACGATGCCAGCTCCGTACCGATTTATAACCGACTGGTAGAATTCAAAACCGGCACCACCGAAATCATCCCTGGCCTCGCTGAGAAATGGGACGTTAGCCCGGACGGTAAAACCTACACCTTCCACCTGCGTAAAGGCGTGAAGTGGCAGGACAATAAAGACTTCAAACCGACTCGTGATTTTAACGCCGACGACGTTGTGTTCTCCTTCGACCGTCAGAAAAACAAAGACAACCCGTACCACAAAGTTTCTGGCGGCAGCTATGAATACTTCGAAGGTATGGGCCTGCCTGACCTGATTACCGAAATCAAGAAAGTCGACGACAACACCGTGCAGTTCGTGCTGGCACGTCCAGAAGCGCCGTTCCTCGCGGACATGGCCATGGACTTCGCCTCTATTCTTTCTAAAGAATATGCCGACAACATGATGAAAGCCGGCACCCCGGAAAAAACCGACCTGAACCCAATCGGTACCGGCCCATTCCAGCTGCTGCAGTACCAGAAAGACTCCCGTATTCTGTATAAAGCCTTCGAAGGCTACTGGGGCACCAAGCCGAAGATCGATCGTCTGGTCTTCTCCATCACCCCAGACGCTTCCGTGCGTTACGCCAAGCTGCAGAAAAACGAATGTCAGGTGATGCCGTTCCCGAACCCGGCTGACATCGCCCGCATGAAAGAAGACAAAAACATCAATCTGATGGAACAGGCCGGCCTGAACGTGGGCTACCTCTCCTTCAACACCGAGAAGAAGCCGTTTGACGACGTGAAAGTGCGCCAGGCGCTGACCTACGCGGTAAACAAAGAAGCGATCATCAAAGCGGTTTATCAGGGCGCGGGCACCGCGGCTAAAAACCTGATCCCACCAACCATGTGGGGCTACAACGATGACGTGAAGGACTACACCTACGATCCTGAAAAAGCGAAAGCGCTGCTGAAAGAAGCGGGCCAGGATAAAGGCTTCACCGTTGACCTGTGGGCTATGCCGGTACAGCGTCCTTATAACCCGAACGCTCGCCGCATGGCCGAGATGATTCAGGCTGACTGGGCGAAAGTGGGCGTGACCGCCAAAATCGTGACCTACGAGTGGGGCGAGTACCTGAAGCGTGCTAAAGCGGGCGAGCACCAGGCCGTAATGATGGGCTGGACCGGCGACAATGGGGATCCGGATAACTTCTTCGCGACCCTGTTCAGCTGTGCCGCGGCGAAAGACGGTTCTAACTACTCTCGCTGGTGCTACAAGCCGTTTGAAGACCTGATTCAGCCGGCTCGCGCAACCGACGACCACAACAAGCGTATTGAACTGTACAAACAGGCTCAGGTTGTGATGCACGATCAGGCGCCTGCGCTGATCATCGCTCACTCCACCGTGTTCGAGCCAGTGCGTAAAGAAGTCAAAGGCTACGTGGTCGATCCGCTGGGCAAACACCACTTCGAAAACGTGTCCGTCGAATAATAAAAGTTACGTGCTTTATTCCCTCTCCCTCAAAGGGAGAGGGGAAACATTTGTGAGCAATACAGACGGAACAGTTACCAGGCTTTCCGTCACTACAGAGAATCCGGGATATGCTGCAGTTCATCCTCCGACGACTGGGGTTAGTCATCCCCACGTTTATAGGTATTACCCTACTCACCTTCGCTTTCGTGCATATGATCCCCGGAGACCCGGTAATGATCATGGCCGGAGAGCGCGGTATTTCTCCTGAGCGCCATGCTCAGCTGCTGGCCGAGCTTGGTCTCGACAAGCCAATGTGGCAGCAATACCTCCATTACATTTGGGGCGTAATGCATGGCGATCTGGGTATTTCATTAAAGAGTCGCCTCCCGGTCTGGGACGAGTTCGTGCCACGCTTTAAAGCGACGCTGGAACTCGGCATCTGCGCGATGATGTTCGCCGTTGCCGTCGGTATTCCGGTCGGGGTACTTGCCGCCGTGAAGCGTGGCTCTATCTTCGACCATACCGCCGTGGGCCTCGCGCTGACCGGCTACTCCATGCCAATTTTCTGGTGGGGCATGATGCTCATCATGCTGGTCTCGGTGCACTGGAACCTGACGCCGGTTTCCGGGCGCGTGAGCGACACCGTGTTCCTTGATGACTCCCTGCCGCTCACCGGGTTTGCGCTGATAGACACCGCTATCTGGGGCGAGCCGGGCGACTTTATTGACGCCGTAGCCCACATGGTTCTGCCTGCCGTCGTGCTGGGCACTATCCCGCTGGCGGTTATCGTGCGTATGACCCGCTCCTCGATGCTGGAAGTGCTGGGCGAAGACTACATCCGTACCGCTCGCGCCAAGGGCCTGACGCGTATGCGCGTAATCGTGGTCCATGCGCTGCGCAACGCGATGCTGCCGGTGGTCACCGTAATCGGCCTGCAGGTCGGAACCCTGCTTGCGGGTGCCATCCTGACGGAAACTATCTTCTCCTGGCCGGGTCTTGGCCGCTGGCTCATCGACGCCCTGCAGCGTCGTGACTACCCGGTAGTCCAGGGCGGCGTGCTGCTGGTGGCGACGATGATTATCCTCGTCAACCTGCTGGTAGACCTGCTGTACGGCGTGGTGAACCCGCGTATACGCCATAAGAAATAAGGGGCCATCATGACGCAACTGACTGAAAACAAAGTGGTGGCAGCACCCAAGCCGATGACGCCTTTCCAGGAGTTCTGGCACTACTTCAAACGTAATAAAGGGGCGGTGATCGGCCTGGTGTACGTCGCCGTAATGATCTTCATCGCCGTGTTCGCTAACTTCATCGCGCCTCACGCGCCCGCAGAGCAGTTCCGCGACGCGCTGCTGCGCCCGCCGGTCTGGCAGGAAGGCGGCAGCTGGAGCTACATCCTCGGCACCGATGACGTGGGCCGCGATGTGCTCTCCCGCCTGATGTACGGCGCACGCCTGTCGCTGCTGGTCGGCTGCCTGGTGGTCGTCCTGTCGCTGGTAATGGGCATCGTGCTGGGCCTGGTCGCCGGTTACTTTGGCGGCGTGGTCGACAACATCATCATGCGCGTGGTCGATATCATGCTGGCGCTGCCAAGCCTGCTGCTGGCGCTGGTGCTGGTGGCTATCTTCGGCCCGTCTATCGGTAACGCCGCGCTGGCGCTGACCTTCGTTGCGCTGCCGCACTATGTGCGTTTAACCCGCGCTGCGGTGCTGGTGGAAGTTAACCGCGACTACGTCACCGCTTCCCGTGTTGCGGGCGCCGGTCCGGTTCGCCAGATGTTTGTGAATATCTTCCCGAATACCCTCGCGCCGCTGATTGTTCAGGCGTCGCTCGGTTTCTCGAACGCCATTCTCGATATGGCCGCCCTTGGCTTCCTCGGCATGGGTGCGCAGCCGCCAACACCGGAGTGGGGCACCATGCTCGCCGACGTATTGCAGTTCGCGCAGAGTGCCTGGTGGGTTGTGACCTTCCCTGGGGTTGCGATCCTGCTGACGGTGCTGGCATTTAACCTGATGGGTGACGGTCTGCGTGACGCGCTCGATCCCAAACTGAAGCAGTAAGAGGTTCGAGATGGCGTTATTAAATGTAGATAAATTATCGGTGCATTTCGGCGACGAAGACGCACCGTTCCGTGCCGTTGACCGCATCAGCTATAGCGTGGATCAGGGGCAAGTTGTCGGCATCGTGGGGGAGTCCGGCTCCGGTAAATCCGTCAGCTCGCTGGCGATTATGGGGCTTATCGACTTCCCAGGCCGCGTAATGCCGGAAAAACTGGAGTTCAACGGCCGGGACCTGAAGCGCATTTCTGAGAAAGAGCGCCGCAACCTGGTGGGCGCCGAAGTGGCGATGATCTTCCAGGACCCGATGACCAGTCTGAACCCGTGCTACACCGTCGGTTTCCAGATTATGGAAGCCATTAAGGTGCACCAGGGCGGTAATAAGAAAACCCGCCGCCAGCGCGCTATCGACCTGCTGACCCAGGTGGGGATCCCCGATCCGGGTTCGCGCCTCGACGTTTATCCGCACCAGCTCTCCGGCGGGATGAGCCAGCGCGTGATGATCGCCATGGCGATTGCCTGTCGTCCTAAGCTGTTGATTGCCGATGAGCCGACCACCGCGCTCGACGTAACCATTCAGGCGCAGATCATCGAGCTGCTGCTGGAGCTGCAGCAAAAAGAGAACATGGCGCTGATCCTGATCACCCATGACCTCGCGCTGGTTGCCGAAGCCGCCCATAAAATCATCGTGATGTACGCAGGTCAGGTAGTGGAAGCGGGCTCGTCCCACGATATCTTCCGCGCGCCTCGCCACCCGTACACTCAGGCCCTGCTCCGTGCGCTGCCGGAATTTGCACAGGATAAAGCGCGTCTGGCCTCGCTGCCGGGCGTGGTACCGGGCAAGTACGACCGACCAAACGGCTGCCTGCTTAACCCGCGCTGCCCGTACGCCACCGACAAATGCCGCAGCGAAGAGCCGGAGCTCGCCATGCTGGCAGACGGGCGTCAGTCCAAATGCCACTACCCACTCGATGATGCCGGGAGGCCAACCCTATGAGTACCCAACAGGCCGCCGCGCAACCGCTGTTGCAGGCCATCGACCTGAAAAAACACTACCCGGTGAAGAAGGGCTTTTTCGCCCCTGAACGCCTGGTGAAAGCGCTGGACGGAGTGAGCTTCACCCTCGAGCGCGGTAAAACGCTGGCGGTCGTCGGCGAGTCCGGCTGCGGGAAGTCCACCCTTGGCCGCCTGCTGACGATGATTGAAGTCCCAACCGGCGGGGAGCTGTACTACCAGGGCCAGGATCTGCTGGTCCCGGACGTTTCGGCGGAAAAACTGCGCCGCCAGAAAATTCAGATCGTGTTCCAGAACCCGTACGGCTCGCTGAACCCACGTAAAAAAGTCGGGCAGATTCTGGAAGAACCGCTGCAAATCAACACCAGGCTGAGCAAAGCCGAGCGCCGTGAAAAAGCGCTGGAAATGATGGCGAAAGTGGGTCTGAAAACCGAGCACTACGACCGCTATCCGCACATGTTCTCCGGCGGCCAGCGTCAGCGTATCGCTATCGCCCGCGGCCTGATGCTTGACCCGGACGTGGTGATTGCCGATGAGCCAGTGTCCGCGCTGGACGTGTCGGTTCGGGCGCAGGTGCTGAACCTGATGATGGACCTGCAGCAGGATTTGGGGCTGTCCTACGTGTTCATCTCCCACGACCTGTCGGTGGTGGAGCACATTGCCGATGAAGTGATGGTGATGTACCTGGGCCGCTGCGTGGAGAAAGGCAGTAAAGAGCAGATTTTCTCTAATCCACTGCACCCGTACACCCAGGCGCTGCTGTCCGCTACGCCACGTCTGAACCCGGACGAACGCCGCGAACGCATCAAGCTGACCGGCGAGCTGCCAAGCCCGCTGAACCCACCGCCGGGCTGCGCCTTTAACGCCCGCTGCAGCCGTCGCTTCGGGCCATGCACCCAGCTCCAGCCGCAGCTTAAGGATTACGGCAACGGCCAGCTGGTGGCGTGTTTCGCTGTCGATCAGGATGTGAACGGGGAACTGCGTTAATTTCCCCAACAGTAAAAAAAGAAAACCGACGTGAGAGCGTCGGTTTTTTTATATGCTCGCCTGAACCAGACGATGAAGGCGCGACGTATCCACAGACTTCTCGGCCTCAGCGAGGCTGAAAGCGCTCTGAGTTTTCATCCAGACATCGGGCGAACTCCCAATGACGATAGAAAGCTTAAACGCCATTTCAGGCGTCAATGCGGCTTTTCCCGTTATGTTCCTCTATGCGCAACAAAAGAACCGCGCATCTGTGAAGGGTAAGCGGCAAGAATATGGGGAGCTGCGGCAGCCAAAAAGCTGCCATTGGCAAAGCAGGAATCCGTCTCGCAGAAACTCTTTTTTATTATTTCAGGTGTTCAACCAGCGCAGCATAATGCTCGGCCATCGCCTTTCCCCCGCAAAAAAATATGTTACTCTCCGCTGGGTTACCCCTCTGGAGATGGCTATGAACGGCAAGGCAGCGCGCCCTACGATAAGCGATGTCGCAAAAGCGGCGAAGACCGGGAAGACCAGCGTCTCCCGCTACCTTAACGGCGAGCAAAACGCGCTGTCCGACGACCTCCTTGGCCGCATTGAGCGTGCCATTGCCGATCTCGATTATCGCCCAAGCCAAATGGCCCGCGGACTGAAACGAGGTCGTACCCGCCTCATCGGCCTGATCATTGCCGACATCACCAATCCCTATTCCGTCGACGTGCTTAGCGGCATAGAAGCCGCCTGCCGCGAGAAAGGCTTCACGCCGCTGGTGTGTAACACCAACAACGAAGTCGATCAGGAGCTGCACTATCTCGACCTGCTGCGCAGCTATCAGGTTGAGGGGATCGTGGTCAACGCGGTTGGGATGCGTGAAGAAGGGCTCAACCGCCTGCAGCAGTCCGCGCTGCCGATGGTGCTTATCGACCGTAAAATCCCAGGCTTTGCCTGCGACATGGTCGGGCTGGACAACATTCAGGCCGCAACCACCGCCACCGAACACCTCATCGAGCAGGGCTTCGAGGCGATGTTGTTCCTGAGTGAGCCGCTGGGCATGGTGAATACTCGCCATGAACGCTTACGTGCATTTCGTAGCACGCTTGAGCGCTATCCCGGCGTGATCGCCGAAAATGCCGAAACGCCGCTGCATGAGGCAGAGTTAATCGACAACACGCTGCGCCAGTTCCACACCCGCCACCGTGGGATGCGCAAAGCGGTTATCTCCGCCAACGGCGCACTCACCCTGCAGGTTGCCCGCTCTCTGCGCCGCATCGGCCTGAGCTGGGGCAGCGATATCGGCCTGCTGGGCTTTGACGAGCTGGAATGGGCAGAGCTTGCCGGCGTTGGCATTACCACCCTGAAGCAGCCGACCTGGCAGATAGGCTATGCCGCGCTGGAGCAGGTTGTGAGGCGCATTGAAGGTACCGCTGAAACCGTGCGTGAGCAGCTCTTTTCCGGCGAGCTTATCGTGCGCGGCTCCACCTCCCGCTAAATCTTTTGTTCGTGATGGCGCTCAAAAATTAGCACTGGCGTTCTTTTCTTTGGAACCGGTTCCATCTAGCGTAATAACATCGTTAGTTAGCTGTTATCGCCCTGGAGACCGCCATGTCGCGAAAAATTATCGTCGTCACCGCCGCCTACGGCCACGACCGCATTGCCGCCCTCGGCGGGCAGCAGGCCTTGCTGCCCATTATTGCCGAAGCAGGTGCCGACGGCGTAGAGATCCGCCGCGAACTGTTCACCTCCGCGCAGTTAGATTTTCTGTCGACGATGGCCGGTGAAATCACCCAGCACGGGCTGGAAGCCTGCTATTCCGCGCCAGAGCCGCTGTTCACGGGCGACGCCAAGCTGAATCCGCTGATCCCTTCGCTGTTACAGGAGGCTCATCAGCTGAACGCCCGCTGGCTCAAGCTCTCTCTCGGGCAGTTTAACCACGCCCGGATGTTCGACACGCTGAAGCAGTGGCTTAGCGAAAGCCCCGTCTCGCTGGTGGTGGAAAACGACCAAACCGACAGCGGAAAGCTGGCCCCAATGCAGCGCTTCCAGGCCGCCTGTGACGTTCACAACCTGCCGGTCACGCTCACTTTCGACATGGCAAACTGGCTATGGGTGGATGATTCCCCACAGCAGGCCGCGCGCGCCCTGGCGCCTTCCGTCAGCTATATCCACGTGAAAACGGCAGTTGCCCACCATAACCACTACCGCGCCGTGGCGCTGGATGACGCCAGCTCTGACTGGAAAGGGCTGCTGAACATGCTGCCGGTGGATGCCCCACGCGGCATTGAGTTTCCGCTGGAAGGGCGAGACCTGGTCGCGGTAACCCGTCATTACGTCAATCTGCTACGCGAGGAGTAACCATGCATCAGCTGGATGTCATCACGATTGGTGAAGCGATGGCGATGTTCGTCGCCAGCGAAACCGGCGATCTGGCCGCCGCCGAACACTTTGTTAAACGCGCCGCAGGTGCCGAGCTGAACGTCGCCACAGGGCTGGCTCGCCTGGGCTTAAACGTCGGCTGGGTAAGCCGCGTAGGCAATGACTCCTTTGGCCGCTACGTGCTGCAACAGCTGGCGAAGGAAAACATCGATGCCCGCGCCGTCACCGTAGACGAGCAATACCGCACCGGCTTTCAGCTCAAATCCAAAGTCGAAGATGGAACCGATCCCATCGTGGAATATTTCCGCAAGGACTCCGCCGCCAGCCATCTGTCGGTGGCCGACTTCAACAGCGAATACTTTCTCTCGGCGCGCCATCTGCACCTGAGCGGCGTGGCGGCAGCCCTGTCAGGCACGTCGCTGGAGCTGCTGAATCACGCGGCAAAAACGATGAAGCAGCAGGGCAAAACGCTCTCCTTCGATCCTAACCTGCGCCCGGTACTGTGGCGCAGCGAAGCCGAAATGGTGCAGCAGCTTAACCAGCTGGCCTTCCAGGCCGACTGGGTGCTGCCCGGCGTGAAAGAAGGCATCGTGCTCACCGGGCAAAACACCCCGGAAGGGATCGCCGATTTTTATCTTCATCATGGCGTAAAAGTCGTAGTGCTAAAAACCGGCGCGGACGGCGCCTGGTATAAAACCGCAGACGGCGAGAAAGGCGCGGTCGCGGCGGTAAAAGTAGACAACGTAGTGGATACCGTGGGTGCCGGAGACGGCTTTGCGGTCGGGGTGATAAGCGCCCTGCTGGAAGGGAAATCTTTGCATCAGGCCGTCAGCCGGGGCAACAAAATCGGCTCACTGGCGATACAGGTCATCGGTGACAGCGAAGGGCTACCGACCCGAAGCGCACTGGGCGAATAAACCCGACTCCATCGCTTTGTACCCTACAGACAAAGCGATACGGTTAACCTCAAGATAGAGGCACTCTCATGAAAAACCAGACAATCGCGCCGAAGCGCTGGTGGTACATCATGCCTATCGTGTTTATCACGTATAGCCTGGCTTACCTCGACCGCGCCAACTTCAGCTTCGCCTCCGCCGCGGGCATCAACGATGACCTCGGCATTACCAAAGGGATTTCATCCCTGCTGGGCGCGCTGTTCTTCCTCGGCTACTTCTTCTTCCAGATCCCCGGGGCGATGTACGCCGAGCGCCGCAGCGTGCGCAAACTTATCTTCGTCTGCCTGATCTTATGGGGCGGCTGCGCCTCGCTGACCGGTATGGTGAGCAACATTCCGATGCTGGCCGCCATTCGCTTTGTGCTCGGCGTGGTTGAGGCGGCGGTGATGCCGGCGATGCTGATTTATATCAGCAACTGGTTTACCAGGTCCGAACGTTCCCGCGCCAATACTTTCCTGATCCTCGGCAACCCGGTCACCGTGCTGTGGATGTCGGTGGTGTCCGGCTACCTGATTCAGGCCTTCGGCTGGCGCGAAATGTTTATCTTCGAGGGGATCCCGGCGGTTATCTGGGCTTTTGCCTGGTGGGTGCTGGTAAAAGATAAACCTGCCCAGGTGGGCTGGCTGTCAGACGGTGAAAAATCTGCCTTGCAGGCACAGCTACAAAAAGAACAGGAAGGCATTAAAGCCGTGCGTAACTACGGTGAAGCCTTCCGGTCACGTAACGTGGTTATCCTGTGTATGCAGTACTTCGCCTGGAGCATCGGCGTGTACGGTTTCGTGCTGTGGCTGCCGTCGATTATCCGCAGCGCGGGTGCGGCGGGCATGGGGATGGTGGAGGTCGGCTGGCTCTCTTCCGTACCTTACCTGGCCGCGACTATCGCGATGATCGCCGTCTCCTGGGCGTCGGACAAAATGCAAAACCGGAAGCTGTTCGTCTGGCCGCTGCTGCTGATTGGCGCGCTGGCGTTCCTGGGCTCATGGCTGGTCGGGGCCAACCATTTCTGGGTGTCCTATACGCTGCTGGTGATTGCCGGGGCAGCAATGTACGCCCCGTACGGCCCGTTCTTCGCCATTATCCCGGAGATGCTGCCGAAGAACGTGGCCGGCGGCGCGATGGCTTTAATCAACAGCATGGGTGCGCTGGGTTCTTTCGTCGGCTCCTGGTTTGTGGGCTACCTGAACGGCGCCACGGGCAGCCCGGCGGCGTCCTATGTCTTTATGGGGCTGGCGCTGCTCGCCTCGGTATGGCTTACTCTGATTGTTAAGCCTGCTAACCATCAACAAATACCGTCCGGCGCACATCACGCCTGACCCCGCGCCGGGCGATTTGTCGCCCGGTTCGCGTTTAACCGAAAACGGAGAATCTCATGAAGCCGTCCGTCATCCTCTACAAGGCGCTGCCTGATAACCTGCTGTCCCGACTTGAAAGCCACTTTACCGTCACCCAGCTTGACGATATCAGCCCGGAAACCGTGAAAGCGAATGCAGAGCTTTTTGCCAATGCGGAAGGTATCCTGGGCTCCGGCGGCAAAGTCGACGGCGCGTTTCTGGCCAATACGCCCAAGCTGCGTGCGGCTTCTACCGTTTCTGTCGGCTACGACAACTTTAACGTGGAGGCCCTGAACGAGCGCGGCGTGGTGCTGATGCATACGCCGACGGTGCTGACTGAAACGGTGGCCGACACCGCCATGGCCCTGATCCTCTCCAGCGCACGCCGCGTGGTGGAAGTCGCCGAGCGCGTGAAGGTCGGCGAATGGCAAAGCAGTATTGGCGCTGACTGGTTTGGTATCGACGTGCACCATAAAACGCTCGGTATTCTGGGCATGGGACGCATCGGCCTGGCGCTGGCACAGCGCGCACACTTCGGCTTCAGCATGCCGATTCTGTACAACGCCCGTCGCCATCATAAAGAAGCGGAAGAGCGTTTTAACGCCCGCTACTGCGACCTGGACACCCTGCTGGCAGAGTCCGATTTCGTTTGTATCCTGCTGCCGTTAAGCGAAGAAACCCGCCACCTGATTGGCGCAGAGCAAATTGCGAAGATGAAATCCTCCGCCATTCTGATCAACGTCGGGCGCGGCCCGGTGGTTGACGAAAAAGCGCTGATTCAGGCGTTGGAAGAGGGGAAAATTCACGCCGCCGGGCTGGATGTTTTTGAGCAGGAACCGCTGCCGCTGGACTCCCCACTGCTCGGCATGCCAAACGTGGTGGCCCTGCCGCACATCGGCTCAGCCACCCATGAAACGCGCTATGGCATGGCAGAATGCGCGGTGGAAAACCTGATTACCGCGCTGACCGGCAAGGTGGAAGTGAACTGCGTGAACCCGCAGGTGCTGAAATAGTTCCGTATTAACGCCCATAAAAAAAGCGGAGTCGCCGTTAAGCGCTCCGCCTTTTCTTAGCTTACTAAATTTACTGCATTGCGGTCTGTGCCGCGCTCCAGGCCTGAGTAAACGCCTGATGCTGGGCAGACAGCGGACCAATCAGCGAGTTGTACTGGCTTGCCTGCTGGGAAGTCGGGAACTGAATACCGCCGTTAGCAAAGCCAACCTGAGTCCCCTGCTGAGCGATAAAATCACCCACCTGTACCAGCTGCTGGGTCAGGGTTTGCGCGGCTGGGATCAGCGGCGCCATGGCGTTCGCCGGGCCGGTCACCACTTTCTGGTAAACCTGGTAGTAAACGGTTTTCAGATCGTCAGGCTGTTTCAGCGCCGCAAGCGCGCCGTCGGCCTGCATTTTTGCATTTTGCACCTGCTGACCTAAGACGTTCAGCGAGCCGTTAGCCTGGCGCAGCGCGTCGCGCTGGGTCATATAATCCTGCGGCGCGCGGATGCTGTTCACGCTATCCACGACCGGCTTCATTCCTTCGTCCATTGCCTGGCTAACCTGCTGGGAGAAGCCGTACAGAATGGCGTAGTCGGAGACCAGCGGGCCAAACTGTTTTTTCTGATCGGACGTCAGCGTTGGCAGGCGATCGCCGCTACGCATAGCCGTGTTTTGCAGAAAATCGATGAACGCCTTACGCTGGTCGCCTTCTTTATCGAAGCAACCACTCAGGCTCACCACCATTAATAACGCCGCCAGCGGCGCAAACCAGCGAGACCAGGACTTACCTGTCGCCATCATTTCTACTCCTGTCACCAATGCACTACCTGGCAAATTGCCACCCAATAACGATGCTAAGAATAGTCCAACAGCCCTTCGCAAGATACCCTTTCGCAATAATCTCTTATGCTTCTTCCACGGCGGAAGACTGCGCGCGAAAAGCCCTGCGGGACAAAGGCTGGATTAGCTTGCTAAGGATTTGCATAACTATTTACACATTTATACTAACGCCCACCATCAGAAGCTTTTCAAACGCTTACTTCGACTGGGCATTCAGCTGAAACGCATAAGCATTTTTTTTCAGCACGTTTAGCCCCTAACGTGATCCTACGCACGCTTTAAATCCAGCTACAGTTAATAGGCTTCTTTGCGTTCACGTTCTCGCTGTGTGATTTATGAGGAGTTCTCAATGGAATATAAAGATCCAATGGTTGAGCTGCTTAGCAGTCTTGAGCAGATTGTTTTTAAAGATAATCAGGTCATTAGCCTGAGTCAGAAACCCAGCGCCTTCTCGGAGTTTGAGCAGCTACGTAAAAGTACCGGACTAAAAATCGATGATTTTGCTCAGGCGATGGGGGTTAGCGTCACGATGGTGCAGGAATGGGAGTCCAGACGACTCAAGCCCTCAAGCACCGAAATGAAATTGATGCGTCTGATTCAGGCCAATCCAGGCCTCAGTAAGCAGTTAATAAGCTAGAAAATCGTTGCTGCGTTTGAAAACAACCCCGCTATGATGCGGGGTTTGTCATTTTAGCGCCGGGATCAGAACGTTTCCCAGTTTGCATCGGCCGCCGACGCTGCCTGTGGTTTTAACATGGCCGGCTGAGGACGCAGTTTTTCCTGCACTGGCTCCACGCGACGCCCTCCGGCCTGCTGAAGCTGGAACACCGCCACAGCCTGACGCAGTTCGCTCGCCTGATCTTCCAGCGCGGCAGCGGCAGAAGCGGACTCTTCCACCAGCGAGGCATTTTGCTGGGTCACGCTGTCCATCTCGGACACCGCCTGTGCCACCTGCTCAATGCCTTTGCTTTGTTCTTCGGAAGCGGAAGCAATTTCGCCCATAATGTCGGTCACACGGGTGACAGCCGAAACGATTTCCTTCATGGTCGCCCCGGCTTCGCGAACCTGGCTTGAGCCGGTATCTATGCGCGATACCGAGTTTTCAATCAGCACTTTAATCTCTTTCGCGGCCTGCGCGCTGCGGCTGGCCAGCGTTCTGACCTCCCCTGCAACAACGGCAAATCCACGGCCCTGCTCGCCCGCACGGGCAGCTTCTACCGCGGCGTTAAGCGCCAGAATGTTGGTCTGGAAGGCAATACTGTCGATAACGCTGGTGATATCCACGATTTTACCGGAGCTTTCGGCGATTTCGTTCATCGTGCTGACCACGCTGTCGACCACTCGCCCGCCTTTCTGCGCGGTTTCGGAGGCATTTTTCGCCAGACCGGTCGCCTGGCGCGCGTTGTCGGTGTTCTGTTTCACGGTGGCGGTAAGCTGCTCCATGCTGGCCGCCGTCTCTTCCAGCGCCGCTGCCTGCTGCTCGGTGCGGGAGGAGAGATCGCTGCTGCCGGCAGATATTTCGCTGGCGCCGGTGTAAATGGAATCGGCGTTGTCGCGCACCACGCTCACGGTCTTCGCCAGCGACTGCTGCATGGATTTAAGCCCGGCAGACAGGCGGCTCATTTCGCTGCGCCCTTCGGCGTCGATAGTGCGGGTTAAATCCCCTTCCGAGATAGCCTGAATGTGCCCCATCGCGGTTTTTAGCGGCCACAGCAGCACGCGCTGCAGGCCCAGCCAGATAACCACCAGCGCGGCGATAACAATCAGCAAAATGGTGCCCAGCGTCCAGAGCATACCGGTATAGCTGCTTTGGTTCTGCGCGCTGGCGGCCTTCAGCAGACGGGTGTTTTGGGTCAGCCACTGGCCATAAACGGCTTTGAAATCGTCCTGAGCCTGCTGGGCATCAAGGTTGCCGTAGGCCTGGTAGTTATCGGCCTTCAGGAACTGAATGGACTGCGCCATGACGTCATGCATTTGCTTAAAGCTGGCGGCCGCTTTGTCATCAATGGCTTTGTCCTGGCCCGGCACATCGTCGGAATCCATGTAGTTGCTGAACTGCTTTTGCGCCTCGACCAGCAGCCCGCCAGCATTCGTCAGCAGCTTGTTCATCGCCTCCAGCGAGGCAGGATCGCGCTGATTTTTCAGGACACGAATCGCCACGCGGTTGATGGTGACGCGGGTTTCAACCAGCGTCTGGAAGCTGCCGCCAAGCTGCTGTTGCTGGTAGTTAAGCAGGCCGGTATTTTGGAAGTTAAGGCGATCGCTGCTGACGGAGGAGAAGAACAGAGCCCCGGTCACCAGCAACAACACGCTGAAAATCCCGAGCGTAGTCACGATGCCGGTAATAACTTTGATATTTTTCATAGCGCCGAACGTTCCTGAAGTAGTGGCCGATATGAGATATATCGGTTCGGCGCAGATTTACCTTATCGCCCCTGGCGCGACTTTTTGTTAATCCATTGATATTTGAAAGTAAAAAAATTAATAAAAAAACCCGCCGAAGCGGGTTTCTGAAGGTGTATAGCTTTTAAACCATTACTGCAACAGGGAGATATCCGCCACCTGCAGGAACAGCTCGCGCAGCTTGGTCAGCAGCGTCAGACGGTTAATACGCAGATCTTTATCTTCCGCGTTAACCATTACCTTGTCGAAGAACTCATCCACCGGCTCGCGCAAATTGGCCAGCTCTTCCAGGGCTTCCTGGTAACGGCCTTCGGCGAAGTACGGCTGCAGCTTATCGCGCAGCACAACCACGTTAGTCGCCAGGCGAATTTCTTCGGCCTCTTTCAGGACAGAAGCATGCACGATGTCGTTCAGCACTTCATCGGACTTGGCAAGAATGTTGGACACACGCTTGTTAGCCGCCGCCAGAGACGCCGCCGCTTCCAGAGTACGGAAGTGGGAAACCGCCTTCATGCGGGCATCGAAGTCCGCCGGTTTGGTTGGACGACGCGCCAGCACCGCCTGGATGGTGTCAACCGCGTGGCCTTCTTCCTGATACCAGGCGCGGAAGCGGCCCAGCATAAAGTCGATAACCTCATCCACTACGTTGGTGTTGGTCAGCTTGCTGCCGTAGAGGCGAACCGCTTCTTCGGTCAGGGTCTGCAGATCCAGCGGCAGGTTTTTCTCAACGATAATGCGCAGCACGCCCAGCGCGGCACGGCGCAGCGCGAACGGGTCTTTATCGCCTTTCGGATGCTGACCAATGCCGAAGATGCCCGCAAGGGTGTCCATCTTGTCGGCAATCGCCACCGCGCAGGCCACCAGGTTAGACGGCAGTTCATCGCCCGCAAAGCGAGGCTGATACTGCTCGTTTAGCGCAACCGCTACGTCTTCCGCTTCGCCGTCGTGACGGGCGTAGTGCATGCCCATGATGCCCTGGGTGTCGGTAAACTCGAACACCATGTTGGTCATCAGGTCACACTTGGACAGCAGGCCAGCGCGGGTTGCATGATTCACGTCTGCGCCAATCTGGCCCGCAATCCAGCCTGAAAGCGCTTCGATGCGGTTAGTTTTGTCGCGCAGGGTGCCCAGCTCTTTCTGGAACAGGACGGTTTCCAGACGCGGCAGGTTATCTTCCAGACGCTTTTTGCGGTCGGTATTGAAGAAGAACTCGGCGTCCGCCAGGCGCGGGCGAACCACCTTCTCGTTACCGGAAATGATCTGCACCGGGTCTTTCGACTCGATGTTCGTCACGAAGATGAAGTTTGGCAGCAGCTTGCCGCTGTTGTCGTAAACCGGGAAGTACTTCTGGTCACCCTTCATGGTGTAAACCAGCGCTTCGGCAGGCACGGCCAGGAATTTCTCTTCGAACTTCGCGGTCAGCACCACCGGCCATTCCACCAGCGAGGTGACTTCTTCCAGCAGGCTTTCGCTCAGGTCCGCGTTACCGCCAATTTTACGGGCGGCTTCTTCGGCATCACGTTTGATGGTGGCTTTACGCGCTTCGTAATCAGCGATGACCTTCCCGCGCTCCTGCAGGATTTGCGGATACTGGTCGGCATTGTCGATGGTGAATTCCGGCTCGCCCATAAAGCGGTGGCCGCGAATCACGCGATCGGACTGAATGCCCAGAATAGTGGCAGGGATCAGCTCGTCACCCAGCAGCAGCGTCACGGTGTGAACCGGGCGCACGAACTGAATGTCGGACGCGCCCCAGCGCATCAGTTTTGGAATCGGCAGCTTCGCCAGGGAAGTGGCGATCATGTTCGGCAGCAGTGCCTGCACGCTTTCGCCCTTCACGTGGGCGCGGTACATCAGCCATTCGCCTTTGTCGGTCGCCAGACGCTCGGCCTGGTCAACGGTAATTCCGCAGCCACGAGCCCAGCCTTCGGCAGCTTTGCTTGGTTTGCCTTCGGCGTCAAACGCCGCAGACACCGCAGGGCCGCGTTTTTCGACTTCGCGATCCGGCTGAGAAGCCGCCAGGTTAGCGATTTTCAGCGCCAGGCGACGCGGAGCAGCAAACCATTTTACTTCGCCGTGGGCGATGTTGGCCGCATCCAGCTCGGCGGTAACGTTAGCAGCGAAGGATTCAGCCAGGCTGCGCAGGGCTTTTGGTGGCAGCTCTTCAGTGCCGATCTCCACCAGAAAAGTTTTTTCAGACATGGCGGCCTCTTAGTTGTTCTTATTACACATCGGGAAGCCAAGCGCTTCACGAGAAGCGTAGTAGGCTTCGGCCACGGCTTTGGTCAGGGTGCGAATGCGCAGAATGTAGCGCTGGCGCTCGGTCACGGAAATGGCCTTGCGCGCATCCAGCAGGTTAAAGCTGTGAGCGGCTTTCAGAATACGTTCGTAGGCCGGCAGCGGCAGCGGAGTTTCCAGCGCCAGCAGCTGCTGCGCTTCTTTCTCGTACTGCTCGAAGCAGGTGAACAGGAAGTCCACGTCGGCGTATTCGAAGTTATAGGTGGACTGCTCCACTTCGTTCTGGTGGAACACGTCGCCGTAGGTGGTTTTACCCAGCGGGCCGTCGCTCCACACGAGGTCGTAAACGCTGTCTACGCCCTGAATGTACATCGCAAGACGCTCTAAACCGTAGGTGATTTCGCCGGTCACCGGCTTACACTCCAGGCCGCCAACCTGCTGGAAGTAGGTGAACTGCGTCACTTCCATGCCGTTAAGCCACACTTCCCAGCCCAGGCCCCATGCGCCAAGCGTTGGGTTTTCCCAGTTATCTTCCACGAAGCGAATGTCATGAATCGTTGGATCCATACCCAGCTCTTTCAGAGACCCGAGGTACAGCTCCTGAATGTTGTCCGGGGAAGGCTTAATCACCACCTGGAACTGATAGTAGTGCTGTAAACGGTTCGGGTTTTCGCCATAGCGGCCGTCGGTAGGACGGCGGGACGGCTGCACGTAAGCGGTGGCCATTGGCTCCGGGCCTAAGGCACGCAGGCTGGTCATCGGGTGAGAGGTGCCTGCGCCTACTTCCATGTCCAAAGGTTGAACAATGGTGCAGCCCTGGCGAGCCCAGTAGTCCTGTAAGGTCAGGATCAGGCCTTGAAAGGTCTTGGTATCAAACTTTTGCATGTTGAATTCGCACGCGTTCGGTGGATTTAAGAGAAGCGGCCAGTATATACGCAAACGCGGTCGAGTTGTATCAACACGGCAACGGAACGGCCGTGAGCGGGAAAGGCGTCAGGTTGTTGCCCGTTGGTTGAGGTTTTCGCGGCTGGAAAGGTGTGAAAATTGACCACTTTCGTCAAACGAACAGGTAAATCCCTCTTTGCGGGTGGTGCTGCCCATCATTTCATAGCTGGCCTGGTACTGTTTAAATTCAGACAGGTTGATGCGCTGCGGCTGCGTGTTGTAGCGGTACGCGGCCTGGTTTTTACAGGCAAGCTCCATCGTCCCGGTATGAACAATCGGCCGACGCTCTTTTGCCGACTGGCTTTCCTGCTGTGGCGCGCTGCAGGCGCTAAGCATGAGCGCGAAAAAAGCGCTTAAGAGGAGTCTATTTTTTCTTTCTGCCATCATCATTTGCTACCAGTGCGTTAAACTCGGTTTCTTATTCATACTCCCCGTGGAGTCCGGCATTTTGCGAAGCCGTCGCGGGGATAGCAAGATGCGCGGAGCAAACTCAGACATTTCCGGGCGCAGGTACACAAGCGGCTTCAGGGGAACGAATGCAGCAAAAAATAAACTGGATTGATAACCTTCGGGGCATTGCCTGCCTGATGGTGGTTATGATCCACACCACGACCTGGTACATCACCAACCCACATACCGTGACCGCTTTTAGCTGGGATTTTTCAAACGTTCTGAACTCGGCTTCACGCGTCAGCGTGCCGCTGTTTTTCATGATTTCCGGGTATCTGTTTTTTGGCGAACGCAGCGCGCAGCAGCGCCATTTTCTACGCATAGCCAGCTGCCTGCTGTTTTATAGCGCCATTGCGCTGCTCTATATCTGGCTGTTTACCCCGATAAGCATCGGCCTTGCGCTGCGCTACATCCTGGTAAAACCGGTGTTCTATCACCTGTGGTTTTTCTTCGCGATTATGGTGATTTACCTGCTTTCGCCGCTGATACAGGTGAAGAAGGTCAGCGCGGTGACAATCCTTGGGTTGATGGTGCTGCTCGGCGTGGTGGCCAACCCCAACACGGTGCCGCAGACGCTGGGCAATATGCGCTGGCTGCCCGTTAACCTCTACATTAACGGCGACACCTTTTATTACGTGCTTTACGGCCTGCTAGGCCGGGCGATTGGCATGTTCGATACCCAAAGAAAAGGCGTGAGCGGCCTGGCAGGCGGCCTGTTCGTGATTTGCGTCATGTCGATTGCGCTGGGCACCCACCGGCAGTTGGAAATCAACCAGAACTTCGCCGAAACCTTCTACGTGTATTGCGGCCCGCTGGTGTTTATTGCCGCCATCAGCCTGCTGGTCGTGGCGAAGAACTGCCTGAACCAGCGCCCGCTGCCCGGCCTGACGTTTATTTCCCGCTACTCGCTGGGCATTTACGGGTTTCATGCGCTGATCATTCATTATTTGCGCACACACGATATCCAACTGACCTACTGGCCGGTGCTGGATATTCTGTGGATTTTCGGCGCAACGCTGGCAGGCAGCCTGCTGCTGGCCGTTGGCGTTGGAAAACTCGACCGCAAAAAACTGGTTAGCTAAGCGCCACGCATTCTGCCCCGCGCCCGATGCAGCTGGCGCGGGGAAGAAAATCCTGCGGCGCTGGCGGCCTGCTCGAGGCGCTGCCCCTGCTGTAGCCGTTGCTCTGCTACCGCAAGCCGCAGCTGTTCCAGATAGTCGCGCACGGAAATCCCCAAATGCTGCTGAAATAGGCGGGATAAGTGCCGCGGGCTGACGTGAACCCGGTCGGCAATTTCCGGTACCGGCCAGGGCGCTTCAGGAGATGCGGCAAGCAGATCCTGCGCACGGTGCACGGCGGGATGAATATGATTCCGGTAGCGAAGCCAGGGTGAAAGCTGCGGGTCGTCGCCCGAGCGGCGGAACCAGACCACCATCTCTCTGGCTACCTCCAGCGCTACCCTCGGGCCGCAGTAGCGGTTAATCAAATGCAGGGAAAGATCGATCCCGGAGGTTATCCCGGCGCTGGTCCAAATCCCCCGGTCTTCAACAAAAATCCGGTTGTCTTTGACCTGCGCGCCGGGGGCCGCCGCTTTCAATCGCTCAAGGACGTCATGATGCGTTGTGCACTGAATACCGTGCATCAGTCCCGCTCGTGCCGCCAGCAGTGCCCCGGAGCACACGCACATCAGGTTAAGCTGCTGGCTGTGAATTTGCGGCTGCAGGCGGGTTAACCAACGCCGGACTTCTTCCGCCTGCGGCGTGGCAAAAAACCGGTTTGAATCGCACACGCCGGGCAGCACCAGCAGGCTCCCGGGGGGAAGGTTTTCAGGTAGCGGCTGAATACCGCTGAAGGTCAGGCCAATGGAGGTTTCAACCTGGGGGTCTGGCCCAATGTAGTGCAGATCAAACGCGTTCTTCGCCAGCCCCAGCGTTTCCGCCGGGCCGCTCAGATCGAGGGACAATATCCCCGGCAGCACCACAAACCAGACCCCAATACTCATTCCAGCGACTCCAGACACTCGGCTACGGTTTGTATTTCGGCGAACCGCCCGGCCAGCACGGTTTCAGTGCGGTGGCGCAGGGTGGCGGAGTCCAGCGTAACGCCTTTCCAGGTCATCGGGAAGGTGAGCATGGCTTCGCTCACGAAAGAAACCCGGTAACCCAGGTCAGAGGCAACGCGCGCGGTGGTTTCACAGCATTGCTCGGTGCGGATCCCACAGATAATCAGGTGGTTGATGTCTCGGGTACGGAGCCAATGATCCAGCCCGGTATCGGTAAACGCGTTATGAACGTGTTTCTGGAAACTGACCGCTGCCTGATGCTGCAAAAACGGCATCGGCGTAACAAACCCGGATTTCAGCGAAAAAACATCATCTTCATCCACGTGGAAGATATCCACCACCGGTATGCCCTTCTGCTGGCAGCCGGCAATAAGCGCCAGCATCGCCTGCTGAAACGCAGGCACATCATCCTCTTGCCAGTAATTCCGGTGGAAGAAAGACCGTTGGGTATCAATATTGATCAGCGCGGCACGTGACATATTCGGACTCCTCATTGGTTTGCTTAAAACCATTCTGGCAGGGGATTCCGCAAGCGCTGATACCAAAAACGGACAGGATGGTGTTGGTTTGAGACGACGATCTTCACTCATTCTAAATGGCTGTCTTTTAGCCCAAAATACGTTCTATGAACGATGGACTTAGGTTCCGTTCACTTCTAGCCCTGCTTTATATGTCATCACAGAGACGGTGAACGTCTCGGTGGAGTCACCGTCACTCCCCCGAGACCCCGGACTCCCGGCCAAATAAATCGCCGCAAGCGGTAAACCNNCGTTCCCGACGGCCGGACCCCGGCCAGTCGGAGAGAAAACTGAGGCGATTTAAGCCGGAACCGAGCCTCGCTTTTGACCCAAATCCATTCTGAAAGTCATTGTTGCTTCAAGTCCTACAGCCACGCCCTTACTCCTGGAAACAGGGCTTCTTTGCACACCTTCTCCCTCACTGGGAAAACGGCTATCAGGACATCAGCGGCAACAGCTGCTGATAAATCTGGTTAAACACCTGACGCCGCCCGGCGTAGCGCTGATGCCGGGCAAAATCTGGCTGATGCCTTTGCTCGAGAGGCAGCTGGGGCAGCAGCGACTGCAAAGGCTGCCCCGGTGAGAGCGCGATTTGCGCCAGGCGAGCTGCACCCAGAGCAGGCCCAACGTCGCCGCCTGTGCGGTAGTCCAGCACCTGACCGCTGATATCGGCCAGCATTTGCCGCCAGTACGGGCTGCGAGCACCCCCGCCAATCAGCGTGACGCTGTCGGGCGTAATGCCGCATTCATGCACAACGTCCATGCCGTCCGCCAGCGCGTAGCCCACGCCTTCCAGCACCGCACGGGCAAGCTCGGCGGGGCCATGTTGATGGGTCAGGCCAAAAAAGGTGCCTTTAGCCTGAGGATTGTTGTGCGGGGTTCGTTCGCCGGAAAGATAGGGCAGAAACCAAATAACGCCCGCCTTCGGGTTAGCCTGTTCCGCCGCCGCCAGCAGGGCCGGAACGCTCCCCAGACCGGTGAGTTTTGCCGCCCAGTCCAGGCAGGAAGCCGCGCTGAGCATGACCGACATCAGGTGCCAACGGTTGGGTAACGCATGGCAAAAACTGTGTACCGCGCTTTCCGGCTTACTGCGAAAACCGTCGCTTACGGCGAAATAGACGCCGGAGGTGCCGAGCGAGAGCATGGCCTGCCCGGCGTCAACCATCCCGACGCCGATAGCCCCGGCGGCATTATCACCGCCGCCCGCCACCACGGGCACCGCAGGCATATTCCAGCTTTCAGCGACATCGCGCTTCAGCACGCCGGTGATTTCACTGCCCTCGAACAATTCGGGCATATGCTGGCGAGAAAGGCGGCAGGCGTCGAGCATCGTGTCGCTCCAGTCGCGCTTTGCCACATCCAGCCACATCGTGCCCGCCGCGTCGGACATATCGCTGGCAAATTCCCCGGTCATCCTCAGGCGCAGGTAGTCCTTCGGCAGCAGCACTTTATTGATTTGCGCAAAGATATCCGGCTCGTGGCGCTCGACCCACAGCAGCTTCGGTGCGGTAAAGCCGGGCATCATCAGGTTGCCGGTTATGGCTCTTGCCTCTTCAACGTTACTTTCCAGCAGCGCACATTCTTCGCCGCTGCGGCCATCGTTCCAAAGAATGGCCGGGCGAAGCACGCGCTGTTTGCTGTCCAGTAACGTCGCACCATGCATCTGGCCGGCAAGCCCAATCGCCTTTACGCCGCTAAAAGAACGTTCCGCCCCTAGCGCGCGCATCGCGCGGTCTGTGGCCTGCCACCAGTGTTCGGGATCCTGCTCGGACCAAAGGGAGTGAGGCCGGGAAACGGTCAGCGACTCGCTGTGTGCAGCCACCACCTCGCCTGCTTCGCTCAGCAGGATTACCTTCACGCCCGACGTGCCAAGATCGATGCCGATATACATGGTAGCTCCTTAATATCGCGCCGCTTTTCGGCGGCGCAGGCAAGTTTAGTTATCGAACAAATAGTGGTTAATCAGGTTTTCTAAAAGCTCCTGATGCCCGCTCTGATGCTGCGGGGCCAGCTTGTGCTGCTCAGCGTACTGCGCGAGCTGCGTGAGCGATATCTGACCTTTAAGAATTTGCTGGCCCAGCTCACTATTCCATCCGGCGTAACGTTTCGCGACGCGTTTATCCAGCTCACCATCCTCCACCATGCGGGCAGCAATTTTTAGCGCCAGTGCCATCGTATCCATGGCGCCGATATGGCCGTAGAACAGGTCATATTTATCGGTGCTCTGACGGCGCACTTTGGCATCGAAGTTCAGGCCACCGGTGGTGAATCCTCCGGCCTTCAGAATTTCATACATCACCAGCGCGTTTTCCTCAACGCTGTTCGGGAACTGATCGGTATCCCAACCCAGCTGTGGATCGCCACGGTTGGCATCGACCGAGCCAAAGATACCTAATGCAATCGCGCTGGCGATTTCGTGGTGGAAGGAGTGACCAGCCAGCGTCGCGTGGTTCGCCTCGATGTTGACCTTTATCTCTTTTTCGAGACCAAACTGCTTCAGGAAGCCGTAAACGGTCGCAACGTCGTAATCATACTGATGCTTGGTTGGCTCCTGCGGCTTCGGCTCGATAAGCAGCGTGCCGCGAAAACCGATTTTATGCTTGTGCTCAACGACCATTTGCATGAAGCGGCCAATCTGCTCGCGCTCCTGCCGCAGGTCGGTATTCAACAGGGTTTCATAGCCTTCGCGCCCACCCCACAGCACATAGTTTTCCCCGCCTAATTGATGCGTGGCGTTCATTGCCGTCACGACCTGGGTCGCCGCCCAGGTGAACACTTCGGGATCGGGATTCGTTGCCGCCCCGGCGCCGTAGCGCGGGTGAGTGAAGCAGTTAGCGGTGCCCCACAGCAGCTTCACGCCGCTTTCCTGTTGTTTTTGCGCCAGGACTTCCGTCATCTGGGCGAAATTGTTCAGGTATTCCTTCAGAGAAGCGCCTTCCGGTGAAACGTCGACGTCATGGAAACAGTAATACGGCACGCCAAGTTTCTGGAAAAACTCAAACGCCACATCAGCCTTGCGCTTCGCCAGCGCCAGTGCGTCTCCAGCCTGCTGCCAGGGGCGTTCAAATGCCCCCACGCCGAACATGTCCGCCCCCGTCCAGCAGAATGTGTGCCAGTAGCAGGCCGCAAAACGCAGGTGCTCTTCCATGCGTTTCCCAAGAATTAATGCATCTGGGTTGTAGTGACGAAACGCCAGTGGGTTGGTGGTTTTCGGGCCTTCAAAACGCACGCGGTCGAGTTGGTCGAAATAAGCTTGCATAATTAACTCCGTCATCAGGAAACAGCGGTCAGGATATTGAGTTATTTCATCCTGAATTCTCCCTGGCGGTTGCTCAATTACGTTATTTCACTCTGGGGTTAAGAGAATCCCCAAATGTGCGTCACTTCGCAAAAAACCACTAAAATAATAAAAAAATATCGCGCAACACCTTCCATAAATGAGTGCAACAGGCCGTCAATTCAATATTAAATTAGATCGCCATCATATTTTTACGATTAAACAAAAAAACATAACGCGAAGATAAAAATCTGTAATTGATGGTCACGCCTATACGGATAACAATCTACAGGGTCTGCTGATATGAATCATTCTTTACTCCTATAAGCCATTTCCCCTACAGGTAAAATAATATGAAGATAAAGAACCTCTTACTCACGCTATGCGCCTCACTCATTCTTACCAGCGTAAGCGGTATCGCCAAAGAAGTGAAAATCGGTATGGCGATAGACGACCTGCGCCTGGAGCGTTGGCAAAAAGATCGCGATATTTTTGTAAAAAAGGCGGAATCCTTAGGGGCAAAAGTGTTTGTCCAGTCCGCCAACGGTAACGAAGAAACGCAGATGTCGCAAATTGAAAACATGATCAATCGCGGCGTTGATGTATTAGTTATTATTCCTTACAACGGCCAGGTATTAAGCAACGTGGTCGCAGAAGCGAAACGCGAAGGCATTAAAGTGCTCGCCTACGATCGCATGATTAATAATGCCGACATTGATTTTTATATTTCTTTCGATAATGAAAAAGTCGGTGAATTACAGGCTAAAAGCATTGTAAGCAAAGTGCCTCAAGGCAATTACTTTTTGATGGGCGGTTCGCCGGTGGATAATAACGCGAAATTATTCCGCGCCGGGCAGATGAAAGTATTAAAACCTTATATTGATGAAGGGAAAATTAAAGTCGTCGGCGATCAGTGGGTTGACGGCTGGTTGCCGGAAAACGCGCTGAAAATTATGGAAAACGCTCTGACAGCGAATAATAACAAGATTGATGCGGTCGTGGCGTCTAACGATGCCACGGCAGGCGGTGCTATCCAGGCACTAAGCGCGCAAGGACTGGCCGGGAAAGTCGCGATTTCGGGTCAGGATGCTGACCTGGCGGGCATTAAACGTATTATTGCCGGCACCCAAACGATGACCGTCTATAAACCCATTACCAAACTGGCAAATACCGCCGCTGAAATTGCCGTCGAATTAGGCGAAGGCAAGCAGCCAGCCACGGATGCCAGCTTAAATAATGGCCTGAAGGATGTTCCATCCCGCCTCTTAACCCCTATTGAGGTGGAAAAAAACAATATCGACAGCACCGTTATCGCCGACGGTTTCCACAAAAAGAGCGACCTGTAGCCGACGGGCCCGCGCGCTTGCGGGCCTTCTCGCTCAACCGGAGGAGAGCTTATGCCTCATTTGTTGGAAATGAAAAACATCACCAAAGCCTTTGGCACGGTGAAAGCCGTGGATAACGTGAGCCTGACGCTTGAAGCCGGGGAAGTGATGTCGCTGTGTGGCGAAAACGGCTCGGGCAAATCCACGCTAATGAAAGTGCTATGCGGTATTTACCCCCACGGCAGTTACGACGGTGAAATCTGGTTTGCGGGAGAGCTGCTGCAGGCAGGCCATATTCGCGACACCGAGCGAAAAGGGATCGCCATCATTCATCAGGAACTGGCGCTGGTTAAGCATCTTACGGTGCTGGAAAACATTTTCCTGGGGGCAGAGATTACGCATCGCGGCCTGCTCGACTTCGACACCATGACGCTTCGCTGCCAGAAGCTGCTTGCCCAGGTGAACCTGTCTCTTTCCCCGGATACGCGCGTGGGGGATTTAGGTCTTGGTCAGCAGCAGCTGGTGGAGATCGCCAAGGCGCTGAACAAGCAGGTCAGGCTGCTGATTCTGGACGAACCCACCGCTTCGCTCACCGAACAGGAAACCGCCGTGCTGCTCGGGATTATTCGCGACCTGCAGGCTCACGGCATCGCCTGTATTTATATTTCCCACAAGCTCAATGAAGTAAAAGCCATTTCAGACACCATCTGCGTTATTCGCGACGGGCAGCCCATCGGTACTCGTGAAGCTAAGCAGATGAGCGAGGACGACATCATTACGATGATGGTAGGGCGGGAACTGACGGCGCTTTACCCTAACGAGCCGCACCAAACCGGCGACGAGATCCTGCGCGTGGAGCACCTGACCGCATGGCACCCGGTCAACAAACACATTAAGCGGGTAAACGATGCCTCTTTTTCCCTGCGCAAAGGGGAAATTCTGGGTATTGCCGGGCTGGTCGGGGCCGGAAGAACCGAGGCGGTTCAGTGCCTGTTTGGCGTCTGGCCTGGCCGCTGGGAGGGCAGAGTCTATATCGACGGTCAGCAAGTGCATATCAATACCTGCCAGCAGGCGATTGCCCATGGCATTGCTATGGTGCCGGAAGATCGTAAAAAAGACGGCATCGTGCCGGTGATGGCCGTGGGGCAAAACATCACCCTTGCCGCATTAAGTCAGTTCTCTGGGGTATTGAGCAGCCTGGACGAGGCTCAGGAGCAAAACTGCATGCTGCAGTCGCTCAAGCGTCTGAAGGTTAAAACCTCATCGCCTGACCTGGCCATTGGCCGCCTCAGCGGTGGGAATCAGCAAAAAGCTATTCTTGCCCGCTGTCTGCTGCTTAATCCACGCATTCTGATACTCGATGAACCCACGCGAGGCATCGACATAGGCGCGAAGTACGAAATCTACAAACTTATTAATCAGCTGGTGCAGCAGGGGATTGCCGTCATTGTCATCTCCTCTGAATTACCGGAAGTGCTCGGCCTGAGCGACCGCGTGCTGGTCATGCATGAGGGCCGCATTAAAGCCGATTTGATTAACCACAATCTGACCCAGGAAAAGGTCATGGAAGCCGCCCTGAGGAGTGACCCCCATGTCGAAAAGCAATTTGTCTGAACTGAAACTGACGCCACCAGGCCGGGCCTTGCCTGGGGCGCTAAAATCGCTGAATCTGCAGGTTTTTGTCATGATTGCCGCTATTGCCGTCATCATGCTGTTCTTTACCTGGCAGACGGAGGGGGCTTATTTGAGCGCCCGCAACGTGTCTAACCTGCTGCGGCAAACGGCGATTACCGGCATCCTGGCCGTCGGCATGGTGTTTGTCATTATCTCGGCCGAAATCGACCTCTCGGTGGGCTCAATGATGGGGCTGCTCGGCGGCGTGGCGGCCATTTTTGACGTCTGGCTTGGCTGGCCATTGCCGCTCACGATTGTCGTCACGCTGGCCCTGGGCCTGGTCCTCGGAGCGTGGAACGGATGGTGGGTTGCCTATCGCAAGGTTCCGTCGTTTATCGTCACGCTCGCGGGCATGCTGGCGTTTCGCGGCATTCTTATCGGCATTACCAATGGCACCACGGTGTCGCCGACCAGCAGCGCAATGTCGCAAATCGGGCAAAGCTATCTGTCAGGCGGCATCGGCTTCACCGTGGGCGTGCTGGGGCTGATGGCCTTTATTGCCTGGCAGTGGCGGCTTCGCATACGCCGCCAGGCGCTCGGCCTTGCTGCGCCGGCATCGGGCGGCGTTGTTGGCCGTCAGGCGATCACCGCCGTGGTCGTGCTTGGTGCAATCTGGCTGCTGAACGATTATCGCGGCGTTCCGACGCCGGTGCTGCTCCTTGCTCTGCTGCTGCTCGCCGGGATGTTTATGGCCACCCGCACCGCGTTTGGTCGCCGTATTTACGCCATCGGCGGCAATATCGACGCGGCGCGGCTGTCGGGGATAAACGTTGAACGCACCAAGCTGGCGGTATTTGCGATAAACGGCCTGATGGTGGCGATTGCCGGGCTGATCCTAAGCTCACGCCTCGGCGCGGGTTCACCTTCCGCCGGTAATATCGCCGAACTGGATGCCATTGCCGCCTGCGTCATCGGTGGAACCAGCCTGGCGGGCGGCATCGGCAGCGTCGCCGGGGCGGTCATGGGGGCGTTTATTATGGCCTCTTTGGACAACGGCATGAGCATGATGGACGTGCCCACCTTCTGGCAGTACATCGTGAAAGGGGCCATTTTGCTGCTGGCGGTATGGATGGATTCCGCGACCAAACGCCGGGCCTGATGCGCAAGCGGCGCAAAACGTGCAAACGGTCACAATGCCGGGGCGACGTTCCCCGGCTGGCTCGCGGCTGTGGTATTCAGGCATCTGGCTAGCTACGGGAAACTATCAGCATGTTTGAGAAACGTCATCGCATCACGCTGTTATTCAACGCCAATAAAGTCTATGACCGGCAGGTGGTTGAAGGCGTGGGGGAATATTTGCAGGCGTCTCAATCGGAGTGGGACATTTTTATCGAAGAAGACTTTCGCGCCCGCATCGATAACATCAAAGAGTGGCTGGGCGACGGCGTGATTGCCGATTTTGACGATCGGGAAATTGAACGCCTTCTGGAAGGCGCCGAAGTCCCGATTGTGGGCGTTGGTGGCTCCTACCACTCGCCGGAGCATTATCCGCCGGTCCACTATATCGCCACCGACAACCATGCGCTGGTAGAAAGCGCTTTTCTGCACCTGAAAGAGAAAGGCGTCCAGCGCTTTGCTTTCTATGGGCTTCCCGGCTCGAGCGGCAAGCGTTGGGCCACAGAGCGCGAGCACGCTTTTCGACAGCTGGTTGCGAAGGAGAAGTACCGGGGCGTGGTTTATCAGGGCATCGAAACGGCGCCAGAGAACTGGCAGCACGCACAGAATCGCCTCGCCGACTGGGTACAAACGCTGCCGCCGCAAACCGGTATTATTGCGGTAACGGACGCTCGAGCCCGCCACCTGCTGCAGGTCTGCGAGCATCTGCATATTCCCGTCCCGGAAAAGCTGTGCGTGATCGGCATCGATAACGAGGAACTGACCCGCTATTTATCGCGGGTGGCGCTTTCGTCGGTGGCGCAGGGTACGCGCCAGATGGGCTATCAGGCCGCCAAACTGCTGCACCGCCTGCTGGACCACGAAAACCTGCCGCTGCAGCGCGTGCTGGTGCCGCCGGTCAGGGTTGTGGAGCGCAGCTCTACGGATTATCGCTCGCTGCATGACCCGGCGGTGATCCAGGCCATGCACTACATTCGCAATCACGCCTGCAAAGGCATAAAAGTCGAACAGGTGCTGGATGCGGTGGGGATCTCGCGCTCAAACCTGGAGAAACGTTTTAAGGAAGAAGTGGGAGAGACGATTCACGCGGTGATTCATGCGGAGAAACTGGAAAAGGCAAGAAGCCTGCTTATCTCAACGTCTTTATCTATCAATGAAATATCACAGATGTGCGGCTACCCGTCTTTGCAATATTTCTATTCGGTATTTAAAAAAGAGTACGACGCCACGCCAAAAGAGCATCGCGATAGATTTAGCGAAATTTTAGTTTAAAGCCATAAATAACAATGCCCTCCGAAGAGGGCATTGTTTAATTTCATTCAGACAATGAAAATTAATTCGGCAGCATGAAACGCTGGTTACTCTGATACATCGCGAACAGGAAATTATTATAGCTGGAGCCTCGGGTTGAATACCCTTTCAGCTTATGGATCATATTGTTGGCCGTCACTTCCTGATCCGCTTTACGCAGCTTAGCGCGCTCTTTACGGAATGAAGAATAGGCCGGATGGGTATTCAGATTCGCCACGTACGCATTAACGCCTTCATTCACAGAACCGTAATGCAGGTAGCCTTTGACCTTGCCCGGCTCGCTGTTGCAGTGGCGCCTGGTACACTTCATGCCAAACAGGTTGTTGTTGCTGCGGGCAAGCTTAGAAGTCCCCCAGCCGCTTTCCGCCGCCGCCATCGTCGCCACCATATTGGTAGGGATAATGTCGACTTTCTCCAGCAGGGTGTTCCACGGCACGCGGTTGGTGTTGCCGCGCCATGCTACCTTATACCGCTGGGTGATTTCTTTCAGGCGTGTGCGCTCACTCGGCGACCAACGCTTCTCGTACTGTTTTGAAATCAACCAGTTACGATCGGCAGTTATCACTGCATTTTGGCGGGTAATATATGGCATGACCGTCCGGAGAAACGCTTTTTTCCTTGGTGTCCCGGAAGGGTATTTTCGCAAATCAGGAAGCGAACCATTTTCACTATTGCGAGAATACTCTTTTTTACTACTTGCCAGCTTACTACTTACCGCTTTTTTACTGCTTACTTTCGTTATATGGGCCTTGCTGTGCGATTTAGGCTCATGTTTACTGGCGAACGCGTGACTTGAAAAGCCCACGGTCAGCAGCATGAGTATCGCGGCCCCGAATCGTCGGAATGGGGGTGATATCATTAGCTCTCCTGGTCGGATCGATCGTTTCCAGTGCCTTGTTTTTTAAAAGGTTTTAGAAAAATAGGTGCGAATTATATCAAAATTAACCGCTCAGAGCACCTTTAGAAATAGTACTATTCCGAAACAATGTCACCTATGAACTTCTTATAGTGATAAAAAGTATTGTAAAATTCGGGAGTTAATCACAGTTCATGATGCAGGAAAAAAATGAACTGCTGAGGGCTGTTCCCGCGTTTAGAGAGTGAGATTATTGGTTATATTTTTAAGGTGGCGGCGGCAATAACCTGGCAGAGGTGCAACCGGGGTTAAGGCGCTCAAATAACATTTGATACAGGAAAACTGGCAACATGAGCCTGGTGCAGAACCTGATAAAAAAAGCCTTTGCGACGGCGAATGCCAACGAAGCCGCCAGCTTCCTGGCCAGCGCATGCAACCGCATGAAATCGCATAACAAAGAGCAGATTCAGGCCGAGGTTAGCGCGGCATTAGTCAACGTTAATCTTGTTCGCATCAGTGAAAAACCGCCGCAGACCAAAACGGTTTACCAGGACTCGCCGGAAACCCTCCGTCGCCTGAAAGACGCAGAATCTCTCTCTGCCAGCCTGCTTGCCCAGTTGCGTGAAGCCCAGCAGCGTTCCGCTCAGGGCGACACAGCAGAAACCACCACCCGCCTGCACAGGTATGAAAAACAGGTCGCAGAACTCCAGAAAGCGCTGAATATCAGCCAGGAAATGCACCTCAAAGAATCAGCCCTGGTACGCAGCGTGATGCAGCGGGAAATTGACGAGCTTAAAAGCCTGCTAAACCGCCAGAAAGAGTCCGGGTCCGGGCTGGCGGAGACTCACCAACGCGAAAAAAACGAGCTGTATCAGCGCCTAGAAGCCGCGGACGAGCTGATAAAAACCCAGCAGGAGGCGCGCTACAAAGCGGAAGAGGAAGTCACCCAGCTACACGAAAAGCTGGCAAACCTTCAGGCAGATAACCACTACAGTTTTGAGCAGTGTGAAACCCTGAACGCCAGGCTCACCAAAACGATCGATGAGCTACTGGCCACCCGCAATACGCTGACCGCGCACTTCGGCCACTGGCTGACGAATAAATAAAAACGTTAACGCCGTCACTCACCCTTGCGGCTCCACCCTGCATAACGTAGGCGCAGGATGAGCGCCCTCCGTCTGAACGGTGGCAAACTGCGCAATAAATCCCCACAGGATGATGCGTATGAAACGGTTCTCTCTCTGTCTTTTACTCACGCCTTACCTCGCTTACGCAGGCTGGACCGCACCGGGACTTCCTGCTTTTCAGGAAACGGGTCCGTGCCAGTTCATCAGCACCGCTCATCTGGACAAAGGCTCGCTGCCGCTTAATCTGAAGCTAGATAACCAATGCTGGCAGCCTGCAGAAACCATCAAGCTTAATCAGGCTCTTTCACTCAGGCCGTGCTCAGGCGATGCGCCTGCGTGGCGACTTTTCCGAGCCGGAGAATACCAGGCACAGATAGATACCCGCAGCGGTACCCCCACGCTGATGCTCAGCATTAAGCCCGAGGCCAGCAGCCAGCCTCAACAGACGGTGGCGCAGTGCCCTAAATGGGATGGAAAGCCACTCACCGTCGACGTTAGCAGTACTTTCCCGGAAGGTTCACTGGTGCGTGATTTCTACAGCGGAGGCACGGCAAAAGTTGAGCAAGGCCATATCACGCTGATGCCTGCCGCCGGAAGCGACGGTTTATTGCTGCTGGAATCCGCAGCCGTAGAAAAACCAGCGCCGTTTAGCTGGCACAATGCGACGGTCTACTTCGTTCTGACCGATCGTTTTGAAAACGGCAACCCTGCAAACGACAGCAGCTATGGCCGCCACAAAGACGGAATGCAGGAGATAGGCACCTTCCACGGAGGCGACCTCGCGGGGCTCACCAGCAGGCTGGATTACCTGCAGCAGCTTGGTGTTAACACGCTCTGGATAAGCTCCCCGCTGGAGCAAATTCACGGCTGGGTGGGCGGCGGCACCAAAGGCGACTTCCCACACTACGCCTACCACGGTTACTACACCCTGGACTGGACGAAGCTTGACGCCAACATGGGTAACGAAGCCGAGCTCCGCAAACTGGTGGATGAAGCCCACAGGCGCGGGATCCGCATTCTGTTTGACGTTGTCATGAACCACACAGGCTATGCGACGCTCGCCGACATGCAGGAGTACGAGTTTGGCGCGCTGTATCTCAAAGGGGAGGAACTCAGGAAAACGCTCGGCGAGCGCTGGACTGACTGGAAGCCAGCGGCGGGCCAAAGCTGGCACAGCTTTAACGACTACATCAACTTTAGCGACAAAGCCGCGTGGGATAAGTGGTGGGGCAAGGCCTGGATCAGAACGGACATTGGCGATTACGACAACCCTGGCTTCGACGACTTAACTATGTCGCTCGCCTTCTTGCCCGATTTGAAAACCGAAGCGACCGCTCCGGCAGAACTCCCGATATTTTACCGCCACAAGCCCGATACCGCCGCGAAGGTGATACCTGGCTACACCGTTCGCGACTACCTGACCCACTGGCTTAGCCAATGGGTACGTGACTATGGCATTGATGGTTTCAGGGTAGATACCGCAAAACACGTTGAAAAAGCGGCCTGGCAGCAATTAAAAACGCAGTCCAGCGCGGCATTAGCCGAATGGAAGCAGGCCAACCCGGACAAAAAAATCGATGATGCACCGTTCTGGATGACGGGCGAAGCCTGGGGCCACGGCGTGATGAAAAGCGATTACTACGCGAACGGCTTCGACGCGATGATCAACTTCGACTACCAGGAGCAGGCGGCCAAAGCGGTAGAATGCCTGGCCACGATTGCCCCTACCTGGCAACAAATGTCGGACAAACTCCAGCAATTTAACGTGCTGAGCTACCTGTCCTCCCACGACACCCGCCTGTTCCGGGAAGGTGGACAAAAAGCGGCGGAGCTGCTGATGCTGACTCCGGGCGCGGTGCAGATTTTCTACGGCGATGAAACGCAAAGACCGTTTGGCCCAACGGGGTCTGACCCGCTGCAGGGCACCCGCTCGGACATGAACTGGCCGGACGCCACAAGCAAGCAGGCCGCAACGCTTGCCCACTGGCAGAAGCTGGGCCAGTTCCGCGCCCGCCATCAGGCCATCGGCGCAGGAAAACAAACGACGTTAAGCGTCAAACAGGGCTATGCCTTTAGCCGGGTCAGCGGCGATGACAAGGTGATGGTGGTGTGGGCGGGGAATCGATAGTCGTCATATCGACTATTTAAGTTCGGCTAAGGTTCCGTTCACTTCCAGTTCGGTTTCATATGTCACCACCGAACCGGTGAACG